>DAIPYT010000078.1:0-12968 GCA_036782595.1 Mycobacterium sp.
TGCTTCAGCCGCGCCAGCGCCGCCCGCGGCGCCCCCGTGCCGGGCTGGCCCACCTCCATGTGGATGACACGCATACCCGCCGCCTCCGCCCGCCGAGGGCGGCTGGGCGCCGCCGCCTCCCGGGTACGGCCGGCCCGCATTCAGCGTCGGCGAGGCGTTTTCCTGGGCCTGGAACAAGTTCAGCAAGAACGCCGTACCGCTGATTCTGGCGACGATGATCTTCGGGGCGGTTCTGTTCGGGGTGCTGGGGCTGTTCATCTGGCTGGTCAACATCGTCTCGCCGGAGACCTTCACCGCGTACGAAACAGCCGATGGTGTCGCGGAATTCGTCACGCCGGGCGATTCCGCCGCTGGGACGGCCATCACCATGGCCGGCTGGATCGTGTTCTTCGTCGTCGCCGGCGCGATCGCGTCGGCCTTTTACGGCGGCCTGCTGGACATCGCCGACGGTCGCCCGGTCACCCTCGGCTCGTTCTTCCGTCCGCGCAAGGTGGCCGCTGTCATCATCTCGGCGCTGATCATCGGCATCGTGTCCGCCCTGGTCACCTTCCCGCTCCAGTTCGTTCCTTACGTCGGGGCGCTGATCGGTTCGGTCATCTCCGCCATCGTCTCGATTTTCACGGTGTTCACCACGGTCGCGATCATCGACCGCGGCCTCTCGCCGGTCGAGGGCATCCGCCACAGCATCGGCATCACGAGGTCCCAGTTCGGGGAGTCGATGTTGGTCTGGCTCGTCAACAACGTGCTTCTTTTCATCGGTGCGCTGCTGTGTCTGGTCGGGCTTGTGGTGACGGCTCCGCTCGCGCTGCTGTTCGTTGTGTACGCCTACCGCAAGCTCAGTGGCGGGACGGTTGCCCCGGCGACCGCCTGAGAACATGACTGACAGACACGACCGGTACGGCTTCGCCACCAGGGCGATCCACGCCGGCTTTCGTCCGGACCCGGCGACCGGGGCGGTCAACGCACCGATCTACGCCAGCAGCACATTCGCCCAGGACGGGGTTGGCGGTCTACGGGGCGGCTTCGAGTACGCCCGCACCGGCAACCCGACCCGGGCGGCGCTGGAGACCGTTCTGGCCGCCGTGGAGGAGGGCAGATTCGGGCGGGCGTTCAGTTCCGGAATGGCTGCCACCGACTGCGCACTGCGCTCGGTGCTGCGTCCCGGTGACCACATCGTCATGCCCGACGACGCCTACGGGGGCACATTTCGCTTGATCGACAAGGTGTTTCGGCAGTGGGGCGTGGAGCACACCGCCGTGCACCTGGCCGACCTCGGTGCCGTCCGGGCCGCCGTCACCGACCACACCAAGATGATCTGGGTCGAGACGCCGACGAATCCGCTGCTGTCGATCGCCGACATCGCCGCGATCGCCGAGATCGGCCACGGCGTGGGCGCAACGGTGCTGGTGGACAACACCTTTGCCTCGCCGGCACTTCAGCAACCGCTCACCCTGGGCGCCGATATCGTTCTGCACTCGACGACCAAGTACATCGGCGGACACTCGGACGTGGTGGGCGGTGCGTTGGTGACCAACGACGAGGAACTCGACGCCGCCTTCGCATTCCTGCAGAACGGCGCCGGCGCGGTCCCCGGACCATTCGACGCCTACCTGACCATGCGTGGTCTGAAGACGCTGGAACTGAGGATGCATCGGCACAGCGACAATGCCGCCCTGGTGGCCGCATTCCTGGCCGGTCACCCGTCGATCGAACGGGTCCTCTACCCGGGGCTTCCCGACCATCCCGGCCATGCCGTCGCCGCCCGGCAGATGCGGGGATTCGGCGGTATGGTCTCGGTGCGGATGAAGAACGGTCCGCAGGCTGCGCGTGAATTCTGCTCGCGCACAGAGATCTTCATCCTGGCGGAGTCACTTGGGGGAGTGGAGTCGCTGATCGAGTATCCCGGCGCGATGACGCACGCCTCGACCGCCGGCTCGCAATTAGAGGTGCCCGACGATCTGGTGCGTCTGTCGGTGGGGATCGAGGATCCTGCTGACCTACTCGCTGACCTACGTCAGGCGCTGGGTTAAGCGCTCTGGCCTTATCGAGCCGCCGGCAGCACCGCCGCGGCGGTCAGTTCCAAATTGACCTCGGCGGTGTCCGAACCGTCCACCCAGTCACCACCGGCGATCTCATTGGCCCGCAGTCCGGCGGCTCGGACCCCGGCGTCGTTGAGTTCCAGCACGGCCCCGATCCCGTCGGCGGCGTACAGCAGACTGATGACCGCCGCTATCACGGCCTGCGGCCGGCGTTTTTCGAACAACGCTGCGAGCACCTCGGCCCGGATGACCGCGACCCGCGCGCGGTTCTTCACCGGCCACCGATAGTGGTTGCGGCGCAAGCGATGTTCGGTCAGCGAAATCTGATGGATCTGCCCGGTGCGCAACAGCTGATCGAGGACGTCGTCTTCGGCCTGCGTGCGCAGAGTCGCGACAGCCGCCGCGGGGGTCAGCGGCCGCTCCAGCAGCATCGCCAGGGCCGGCCGTACCGCCGGATCCAGCGGTACCGGTCCGTCCAGCGCGAGCAGAACCCCCTCCGGCATGGAGTCCTCCGGTTGGGCCGGGCGGACCCGGCAGTCCAGTGCCAGATCCAGGATCAGCGCCGCGGCCAGTACCCGGCCGAGCGCGCCGCGGTCCAGACGCGGCTGTGCCTCGGGATTGTCGAGCAGCAGCAGAAGCAGGTCCTCGGCGATACGAGCCACGGATTAGGAGTGGTACGGCTCGGCGCTGATCAGGGTGACCTTGACGGTGCTGCCGTTGGGAACGGTGTAGGTGCGGGTGTCGCCGACCTTCGCGTTGAGCAGCGAGGACCCCAACGGCGAGTTCGGCGAGTACACCTCGAGCTTGCCGTCGTTGACGATCTCCTGGCGGGTGGCGATCAGGAACGTCTCGGTGTCCGACTCGTCGCCGTCGTAGTAGACCTTGACCACCGAACCGGGCAGCGCGACCCCGGACTGCTTGGGCGCTTCGCCGACCTTGGCGGTGTTCAGCAGTTCCTGGAGTTGGCGAATCCGGGCCTCTTCTTGGCCCTGCTGCTCGCGGGCGGCGTGGTAGCCGCCGTTCTCCCGGAGGTCGCCCTCTTCCCGGCGATCGTTGATCTCGGCGGCGATGATCGGGCGGTTCGCAATCAACTGATCGAGTTCAGCCTTCAGCCGGTCGTACGACTCCTGCGTCAGCCAGACCTGGTTCTCGGTCATCTCGTCGCGCTCCTAGATCGTGTGTTCCGCGCCTGCGCGGATGCGTGTGTCGTCGCTGCCGGGGTGGTGGTCGGGCCCGCGTGCATTGCCCACCCCGCGCTGCCAGCCGACCTCGCCTAATTAAGCAATACACGGCTCCCAGCAGGAACCGTGTACGAAAAAAGTGTAGCACCGGCGGACTCTGTGCCCCCGGGGTTTTCCGGTGTCGGAGTTTGCTGGCTTGCTACGGGGCGGTGAGGTAGGGCGGCACCGTCGTGCCGCATCCATAGACATCCCCGGAAAACGAGCGTTTGTATGACTTGACCGTCGTGGTGACCTGAACGGTCCGCTCGGTCGACGGCCCGATCAGGATTTCCCGCCGACCGGTTTCGTCGCTGTCGATTGCCTTGGCCCGCACGATGCACACCACCGGGATCGCGGGGTCCTTTCGCGTCACGCTGATCGTGAGAGACAAGGTGTGATCGTCGATGACGTCATAGGCACCCCCCTTGCCCTCGACGGTGGATCGCTCGAATCGTTGATACCCGAGGACCGCCACACCCAGGCCGAGGAGGATCGCCAGGCCGGCCAAGCCCATCACGATCCGGCGCCGGGTCGCGGCGGGCATCGGCGGCCGGCCGTACCGTGCCGACGGGCCCTGGTGTCCGGTCGGCGTGGTCATGGATGCAGTGTGCCTGCCGCCGGGAGGCTCCGTTGCGGGTACCCCGGTAAGGGATGGGACAACGGATGGGACTATTGGAGGCCACAAACTCCGAAGGACTTGCAGAGGGACACGTGACCGAACGGCGGCTGTTGGCCATTCATGCCCACCCGGACGACGAGTCCAGCAAGGGTGCGGCCACCTGCGCGCGCTATGTCGACGAGGGCGACCGCGTCATGGTGGTCACCCTCACCGGGGGGGAACGCGGCGACATTCTCAACCCTGCGATGGACTCACCCGACGTGCACGGCCGCATCGCCGACGTCCGCCGTGACGAGATGGCGCGGGCGGCGGAGATCCTCGGCGTCGAACACCGCTGGCTCGGCTTCGTCGACTCCGGCCTGCCCCAGGGGGACCCGCCCCCGCCGCTACCGGATGGCTGCTTCGCCCTGGTGCCGCTGGAGGAACCGGTCGCCCGACTGGTCGGGGTGATCCGGGAATTCCGGCCGCACGTGATCACCACCTACGACGAGAACGGCGGCTATCCGCATCCGGATCACATTCGCTGCCATCAGGTTTCGATAGCGGCGTTCGAGGCCGCCGCCGATTCCCTGGCTCACCCCGAAGCCGGGCCGCCGTGGGCGGTCAGCAAGCTCTACTACGTCCACGGGTTCCTGCGTCAGCGCATGCAACTGCTGCAGGACGAGTTCGCCAAGAACGGTCAGGAGGGCCCGTTCGCCCGCTGGCTGGAGAACTGGGATCCCGACCAGGACCCGTTCGAGAAGCGGGTCACCACCCGGGTGCACTGCGCCCCGTACTTCTCCCTGCGGGACGACGCCCTCAAAGCGCACGCCACCCAGATCGACCCGGACGGGTTCTTCTTCGCCACACCGATAGAGTGGCAACAACGGCTATGGCCCACCGAGGAGTTTGAATTGGCCCGCTCCCGCATCCCCGCCGTGCTGCCGGAAGACGACCTATTCGCCGGAATCGAGACCTACCAGTGAGCCATGCACTGCTGATCACGCACCCACTGTTGGTGACCCTGGTGGCCGAGGGGCCCAAGAACACCGGGCCGGACTTCGGCAAGGCCAGTCCGATCGGCCTGTTCATCATCGTGCTGCTGCTGCTCGGCGTCTTCGCGTTGGTGTGGTCCATGAACCGGCACCTCAAGCGGGTCCCGGAGAGTTTCGATGCGCCGGAGGAGATTCCGGCGGACAGGGCCGCCGATAAAGCCGCCGAGGTGGACGCCGGTGGACCCGAGGGGCCAAAAGGTGAGTCCGGCGGGTAACGAACTCGCTGCCGCAACCAGCCCCTACCTGCGCCAGCACGCCGATAACCCGGTTCACTGGAAGCAGTGGAGCGCTGAGGCGCTGGCCGAAGCCGCCCGCCGGGACGTCCCCATCCTGCTGTCCATCGGCTACGCGGCCTGCCACTGGTGCCACGTGATGGCCCACGAGTCCTTCGAGGACGAGACCGTGGCAGCGGCGATGAACGAATTCGTCTGCATCAAGGTCGACCGTGAGGAGCGTCCCGACCTCGACGCGGTCTACATGAACGCCACCGTGGCGATGACGGGTCAGGGCGGCTGGCCGATGACCTGCATCCTCACTCCCGACGGGCGGCCGTTCTTCTGCGGCACCTACTTTCCCAAGCCGCAGTTCCTGAATCTGCTCGCGGCGGTGGGCCGTGCCTGGCGCGAGCAACGCGACGATGTCGAGCAGGCCAGCGACCATATCGCCGGGGAACTGCGCCGGATGGCCACCGGGCTGCCCACCGGCGGTCCCGAGGTGACTGCGGATCTGTGCGACCGTGCGGTGTCGGGAGTGCTGCGCGACGAGGACACCGTCCGCGGCGGCTTCGGCGGCGCGCCGAAGTTCCCGCCGTCGCACCTGCTGGAGGGAATGCTTCGCAGCCACGAACGCACCGGCTCACCGGTCCCGTTGGGAACCGTCCGCCGAACCTGCACCGCGATGGCCCGCGGCGGTATCTACGACCAACTCGCAGGCGGCTTCGCCCGCTACAGCGTGGACGCGGACTGGGTAGTGCCGCACTTCGAGAAGATGCTCTACGACAACGCCCTGCTGCTGCGGGTGTACGCGCACTGGGCCCGGCGCACCGGAGACCCGTTGGCCCGTCGGGTCGCCGCGCAGACGGCGGCGTTCCTGCTCGACTATCTGGCCGACGATGAGATGTTCACCTCGTCGCTGGACGCCGATGCCGCGGGGGTGGAGGGATCGACCTACGTCTGGACCCCCGCGGAGTTGCGCGAAGCCTTGAGCAATGATGAAGGCAATGACGACGGTGATTGGGCGGCAAGGGTTTTCGACGTCACCGATCGCGGGACTTTCGAGCATGGAACCTCGGTGCTGCAGTTGCCCGCTGATCCCGATGATTGGGAGCGATTCGACCGGATCCGCTCCGCTCTGCTGGCGGTTCGCGCGACCAGGCCGCAGCCGGGCCGCGACGACAAGGTCGTCACCGCCTGGAACGGACTGGCGATCACCGCACTCGCCGAAGCCAGTGTGGCGCTGGAGGATCCGGGCCTGCTCGATGCTGCGCTGCGGTGTGCCGAACGGATCGTCGACCTGCATCTGGTGGACGGCCGGTTGCGCCGCGCCAGCCTCGGCGGCCAGGTGGGGGACAGCGGCGCAATCCTGGAGGACTACGCGATGCTGGCGACCGGGTTGTTGGCGGTCTACCAGTTGACCGCCGACCAGCGCTGGCTGGCGCATGCCACCACCCTGATCGACGTGGCACTGCGGCACTTCGCCGACCCCGACCGCCCGGGCCGCTGGTTCGACACCGCCGATGACGCCGAGGCGCTGATGGTTCGTCCCGCCGACCCGATGGACGGAGCCACCCCGTCGGGGGCCGCGTCGATCGCCGAGGCGCTGCTGACCGCCGCGCACCTCGTCGACGCCGATCGGGCGTCGCGCTATGCCGAGGCGGCCGCGGAATCGCTGCTGGCGCATTCCCCGCTGCTGGACCGGGCGCCCCGCTCCGCGGGACATTGGCTGGCTGTCGCCGAGGCGGCGGTCCGCGGCCCGCTGCAGGTGGCCGTTTCCATCGGGACGGCCAGGGCCACCGACTCCGAACTGCTGGCCGCCGCCCGCCGGATCGCACCGGGCGGCGCGGTCGTCGTCGGCGGGCCGGTGGATTCCATGCCACTGCTGGAAGGTCGGGACCGGATCGGTGGCGCCGATGCGGCCTACATCTGCCGCGGCCGGGTGTGTGACCTTCCCGTCACCGGCGCCGCCGAACTCGCCGGCGCCCTCGGGGTGCGCGTGTAGCTTGGCGGCATGCCGATGTCCACGCCGAGCGCTGAACATATCGAGTCCGTCGTCCGCCGCTACCTGGAGTTGGTCGCGTCCGGCACCGCCGATGACATTGCCGGACTCTATGCCGACGACGCCACCGTGCAGGATCCCGTCGGCGGGGAGACGCATATCGGCCGGCACGCGATCCACGGCTTCTACAAGATCATCGAGGGTGCGCCCAAGGAAACGGAATTGCTCTCCCTTCGGGTCGCCGGACACGAGGCCGCGTTCATGTTCGCCATCACCGTCGGCGCCGGCGAGCACCGAATCCGCATCGAGCCCATCGACGTGATGGTCTTCAACGCCGAGGGCAAGATCTCCTCGATGAAGGCCTACTGGTCACCGGCCGACGTCACGCCGGCCTAGCGGTCACCGGCGGTCGGCGCGAGCGTCAGTAGAAGACCGCGAACCACATTGCGATGTAGTGGCAGATCGCCGCGACCGCGGTGCAGGCGTGGAAGAACTCGTGGTGACCGAAGGTCGTCGGCCACGGGTTGGGCCACTTCAGCGCGTACAGCACTCCGCCGATGCTGTAGAGCACGCCGCCGACGAGCAGCAACACCAGCGCCGCCACCCCGGCGCTGTGCATGATCGGCCCCATGAACCACACGGCCACCCACCCGAGCAGCAGGTAAAGCGGTACGCCGATCCAGCGCGGCGCCGACGGCCAGAACATCTTGAGCAACACGCCGGCCAGCGCGCCGCCCCAGACGATCCAGAACAGCGTCCAGCCGTCCTTCTCGGGCAACGCCAGCAGTGCGAACGGGGTGTAACTGCCGGCGATGAAGATGAAGATCATCGAGTGGTCGAGTCGCTTCATCCACTTGTGCGCGGTGGCTGACTTCCAGTTCACCCGGTGATAGGTGCCACTGACGGTGAACATCGCGACGCTGGTGATCGTGTAGATCAGCGTGGCCAATCCGGCCCGGGTGCCCTGCAGTGCCCACGACACCGACACCAGCGTTGCTCCCGCGACTGCCGCGACGATCGCCGCGTAGACGTGGATCCAGCCGCGGGCCCGCGGTTTGCCTAGGAACTGGCTGACGCTGTCGACGACGGCTTCTGGAAAGTCCTCAGCCTGCCCCGGGGCCTCAGTATCGTTCGGCCGCCCGGTGAGTTCGGCGTCTGCGGTCATGTCCACCTCCATCCCGGACGTCGAGAGCACCCTTCTTCTCCCCATGGCCACAGTAGTCTTGATGGTCGTGGAGATCATTCCGCCGCGCCTCAAGGAGCCGGCCTACCGGCTCTACGAATTGCGGTTGCGGCAGGAGCTCGCAAAGTCCAAATCCGCACTTCCGCGCCACATCGCCGTCCTGTGCGACGGTAACCGTCGCTGGGCGCGTGATGCCGGTTACTGTGACGTGAGCTATGGCTATCGCATGGGAGCGGCCAAGATCGCCGAGATGCTGCGCTGGTGCGCTGATGCGGGCATCGAGATGGCCACCGTCTATCTGCTGTCCACCGAGAACCTGCAGCGTGATCCCGAGGAACTTGCGGCGCTGATCGAGATCATCACCGATGTCGTCGAGGAGATCTGTGCGCCGGCCAACCGCTGGAGCGTGCGCACGGTGGGGGATCTGGAGTTGCTCGGCGAGGAACCGGCACGACGGGTCCGCGACGCCGTCGACGCCGCGACCTCGACGGCGCCGACGGGTTCGTTCCACGTCAACGTCGCGGTCGGATACGGCGGCCGGCGGGAGATCGTGGATGCGGTGCGCCAACTGCTCGGCAAGCAGTTGGCCGACGGCGCCACGCCCGAGCAGATGATCGACTCGGTCACCGTCGAGGGCATCTCGGAGAACCTCTACACCTCCGGTCAGCCGGACCCGGATCTGGTCATCCGCACC
This sequence comes from Mycobacterium sp., assembly GCA_036782595.1. Lineage (GTDB taxonomy): Bacteria > Actinomycetota > Actinomycetes > Mycobacteriales > Mycobacteriaceae > Mycobacterium. The sequence goes on from DAIPYT010000078.1 coordinate 9,004, forward strand.
TCGGGCGAGCAACGGCTGTCCGGATTCCTGCTATGGCAGAGCGCCTACTCGGAGATGTGGTTCACCGAGGCGCACTGGCCGGATTTCCGTCGCGTCGACTTCCTGCGCGCGCTGCGGGACTACAGCCGTCGGCACCGGCGCTTCGGGGCCTAGATCTTTCGCAGCCGCAACCGCTTGATGGCGTGGTCGGAATCCTTGCGGAGCACCGCCGACGCGCGCGGCCGGGTCGGGAGGATGTTCTCGATCAGGTTGGGCCGATTGATGGTTCGCCAGATATCGCGTGCCGCCGCCTCGGCCTGCTCGTCGGTGAGACCGGAGTAGTGATGGAAGTGCGATGCCGGGTCGGCGAACGCGCCGGCCCGCATCGCCAGGAACCGTTCGATATACCACTGCTCGATGTCCTCGATGCGGGCATCGACGTACACCGAGAAGTCGAACAGGTCCGAAACCATCAGCGTCGGTCCGGTCTGTAAGACGTTGAGCCCCTCCAGGATCAGGATGTCCGGATGGGTGACGACGTGTTTCTCGCCCGGGACGATGTCATAGATCAGATGGGAATAGACCGGGGCGCACACCTGATCGGATCCCGACTTGACCGAGGTGACGAAACGCATCAGCGCGCGACGGTTGTAGCTTTCCGGGAAACCCTTGCGGTGCATAAGATTCCGGCGCGCCAACTCCGCGTTGGGATACAGGAACCCGTCGGTGGTGACCAGGTCCACCCGCGGGTGGTCGTCCCAGCGGGACAGCAATGCCTGCAGCACGCGCGCGGTCGTCGACTTGCCGACCGCGACGCTGCCGGCGACGCCGAGAACGAACGGCACCGGCCGGTCCGGATTCTGCCTCGGTTCGCCGAGGAATTCGTCGGTGGTGGCGAACAGTCCCTGGCGGGCGGCCACCTGCAGGTGGATCAGCCGGGCCAGCGGCAGGTAGACCTCTTCGACCTCGAGCAGGTCGATCTGTTCGCCCAGGCCGCGCAGACCGACCAGCTCCTCCTCGGTGAGCTTCAGCGGCGTCGACATGCGCAGAGCGCGCCAATCATTGCGATCGAACTCCACGTAGGGGCTGGGTTCGTTCAGCCGGGCCATAGCTCAAGTCTTGCAGTTAGCGTGAACGGCATGGAGCCGGACCACCTGATTCGCCAATACCTGTTGCTCGGCTTGCGGTTCGACCGCATCGAGGAAGGCTATGTCGACTCCTTCACCGGTGATCAGCGTCTGCGCCGGCAGGTTGCCGACGAACCTGCACCAGAGCCGTCCGAACTCGGCAAGCAGGCGCAGCGCCTGCTCGCGGCGCTGCCGGAGGTGCCGCGAACCGGTGGCTTCACCGACCAGCGCGCCCAATTCATCGCCGCCCACCTGCGTGCGCTGGCCTGCTCGGCGCGCAAATTCGCCGGGGAGGACGTGGGTTTCGTCGATGAGGTGCGGGACTACTTCGACGTCGAGATCGGCCGTGGTGACCCGGATCGCTACCGGGCCGCGCACGCTCGGATCAGCGAGGTCCTGGGCGGGACCGGCCCGTTGGCCGACCGGATGGAGGCCGACCGCCGGGCTGACGAGTTGCCGCCGGAGCGCCTGCAAGAGGCCATTGGCGCGTTCTCCAGCGCCCTGCGCGACATCGTCCGCGTCGATTACCCGCTCCCCGACAGCGAGACCGTCGTCTACGAGGTGGTCAGTGACAAGCCGTGGTCGGGTTTCAACTATTACGAGGGCGACTATCGCTCCCGGGTGGCGGTCAACTCCGACCTCAAGCAGCAGATGTCCCACCTGCCCGGGCTGATCGCCCACGAGTCCTATCCGGGGCATCACACCGAGCACTGCCGCAAGGAGGAACGCCTCGTCGCCGGCCTCGGGCAGGCCGAGCAGACCATCTTCCTGGTGAACACCCCGCAGTGCCTGATGGCCGAAGGGTTGGCCGACCTGGCGCTACACGCTGCGGTGGGACCGGGCTGGGGTGTGTGGGCGCAGGAGATCTACGCCGATCTGGGCCTGCGGTTCGACGGTGAGCGGGCCGAGGCGCTGGCCGCGGCTCGGGCCGAGTTGGCCGACGTTCGCCAGGACGCGGCGCTGATGCTGCACGACGAGCACCGCGACGCCGACGAAGTGTCCGCCTTCCTGCAGCGGTGGCTGCTGGTGAGCGACACCCGGGCGCGCCAGTCGCTGCGGTTCCTGTCCTCGCCGCTGTGGCGGGCCTACACCAGCACCTATATCGAGGGCTACCGGCTGCTGCGCGGCTGGCTGGACGACCGGCCCGCCGGGGTCGGGGTGACCGAGCGCTTCGGGCGGCTGCTCGACGAGCCGTTGATCCCGTCCTCGCTGCGGAGTGAGTCCTCGCTCTAGCCGGGGTCCTCGCTCCAGCCGGGGTCGTGGTCGCGGCGGCCGGACATTACTCTTGCTGGCATGACGACCGACGCCATCCTGCCTGCCGTGACCGCACCGGGTGCCGAATACGCCGCGACCGCCAGCGAGGCCTACCGGTCGGCGCTGACTGTCATCGAGTCCGTCGAACCGCGGATCGCCGCGGCTACCAGGAAAGAACTCGACGACCAGCGCAGCTCCCTGAAGCTCATCGCCAGTGAGAATTACGCCTCTCCTGCCGTTCTGCTCACCATGGGCACCTGGCTTTCGGACAAGTACGCCGAGGGCACCGTCGGGCACCGGTTCTACGCCGGTTGCCAGAACGTCGACGAGGTCGAGTCGATCGCCGCCGAGCACGCCCGCGAACTGTTCGGCGCCCCCTACGCCTATGTCCAGCCGCACTCCGGTATCGACGCCAACCTCGTCGCGTTCTGGGCCATCCTTGCCACCCGTGTCGAGGCGCCCGCGCTGGGCGAGGTGGGCGTGAAGAACGTCAACGACCTGTCCGAATCGGAGTGGGAACGGTTGCGCGCCAAGCTGGGCAGCCAGCGTCTGATGGGGATGTCGCTGGACGCCGGCGGCCACCTCACCCACGGCTTTCGGCCCAACATCTCGGGAAAGATGTTCCAGCAGCGCAGCTATGGCACCAATCCGCAGACCGGTCTGCTCGACTATGACGCCGTCGCGGCGGCGGCCCGCGAGTTCAAGCCGCTGATCCTGGTGGCCGGCTATTCGGCCTACCCGCGGCGGGTCAACTTCGCCAAGATGCGCGAGATCGCTGATGACGTGGGCGCCACCTTCATGGTCGACATGGCGCACTTCTCCGGACTGGTCGCCGGGAAGGTGTTCACCGGCGACGAGGACCCGGTGCCGCACGCCCACGTCGTCACCACCACAACTCACAAGTCGTTGCGCGGCCCGCGCGGCGGACTGGTGCTGGCCACCGCCGAGTACTCCGATGCGGTCGATAAGGGCTGCCCGATGGTGCTCGGCGGTCCGATGTCGCATGTGATGGCTGCCAAGGCGGTGGCGTTCGCCGAGGCCCGCCAGCCTTCGTTCCGGGCCTACGCCCAGCGGGTGGCCGATAACGCCCAAGCCTTCGCCGACGGCCTGATGCGCCGCGGGGCCACGCTGGTCACCGGCGGCACCGACAACCACATCGTGCTGCTCGACGTGCAGAGCTTCGGGCTGACCGGCCGGCAGGCAGAGGGTGCGCTGCTGGACTCCGGCATCGTGACCAACCGCAACTCCATCCCGGCCGACCCCAACGGCGCCTGGTACACCAGCGGCATCCGGTTCGGCACCCCGGCGCTGACCACCCGCGGCTTCGGTCCGGCGGAGTTCGACCGGGTCGCCGAACTGGTGGTGGAGGTGCTGTCCAACACCACGCCCGACTCGGGCCCGAACGGTCCTTCAAAGGCCAAGTACACGCTGGTCGACCAGACCTCGGACTGGGTGCGCTCGGCGGCCGCCGAACTCCTCGACGCTAACCCGCTCTACCCCGGCCTGACCCTCTGACGGGCGCGAAACACCGGGTGCACCGATTTCTGGACACCCGTTAACATCGGTTACAGTTACCGCATGGCACAGAAACCTGTCGCAAACGCG
>DAIPYT010000079.1:0-12902 GCA_036782595.1 Mycobacterium sp.
GGGGGAGGAGGTGGGGGAGGACCGGCCGGGATGGTGATCGGCGGCAGGCCCGGGATGTTGATGATGTTGACCCCCGGCGGAGGCGGAGGTGGTACGTCGGCCGGCGGCGGAGGCGGCGGTGGCGGGTTGTAGTCCGGCACGTAGTCGTCGTTGTAACGCGGAGTGTCGTCGTAGGTCGGCGCGTTGTAGACCGGCGGCGGGATGTACACCGGCGGCGGGTTGTAAACCGGCGGCGGCGCGACGCCGTTGCTGGTGTTGATCGTTACGACCGCACCCGGCAACAGCAGCCCGCTGGGTGTGGTGCCGACCACCGAGTTCTTCTTGGCCGTGCTGTTGATCTGAACCGGATTGGCGGTCAGCTTGAACCCGGCATCGAGCAGACGTTGCTTGGCGGCGTCGAGGTTCAGGCCCACCACATCCGGGACCCGCACCGGCGGCGCCCCGTTCACATAGCGCGGGTCGGTCGGCGGCAGAGTCACCGGGCCGAAGTTCGTGGCGATCGGACTCATCGCCAGAAACCAGGTCTGGGCGGGCGAGGTGCCGCCGTAGAGATTGCCCTCACCGCCGCACTTGCGCAGCGGAAAGGCGCACAGCGCAGCGGGTTTCGGGGAGTCGTCGAATACATAACTGGCCGCGGCCAGTTGGTTGGTGTAGCCGAAGAAGGCAGACGAACGGTGCGACTCGGTGGTGCCGGTCTTCCCCGCCATCGGCAAACCCCAGCCGACCGACCCCGCTGCTGCGGCGCCGGTCCCGGTCGTGGTGTCCTTCGCCAGGGCATTGGTCAGAGTGTTGGCCAGACCCTCCGGTACCACCTGTTCGCATTTGGCCGTCGGGATCGCGACCTCTTTACCCCGCCGGTCGAGCACCTTCTCGATCGGATTCGGTGGGCACCACATACCGCCGGAGGCCAACGTGGCCGCCACATTGGACAGTTCGAGGGCATTGACCTCGAACGGTCCCAGGGTGAACGAGCCGATGTTCTCCCGCTTGATGTAGTCGGCGAGGCTCTCGTCGCTCTTGGGTACGTAGTCCCGTGCGGTGCCCGGGTCAGCGTAGGAACGCAGACCCAGTCGCACCGCCATGTCCACGGTGGGGCCCACACCCACCTGCTCGATCAACTTGGCGAAAGCGGTGTTGGGCGAGAGTGCCAACGCATCGGTCATGCTCAACGGACTGCGGTAGCCGGCGGCGTTTTTGACACACCAGGTCTTCGGTGGGCAGCCCGGAGTGCCGCTGTCGCCGAGTCCCTTGCCGGCGAAGTACGGCGGCACGTCGAGCAGGGCGTTGGTTCCCATGCCCATATTCAGGGCGGCGGCGCTGGTGAAGATCTTGAACACCGATCCCGCACCGTCACCGACCAGGCTGTACGGCTGTGGCTGGACGGTCTGACCGGCCTCCAACTTCAGGCCGTAGCCGCGGTTGTCGCCGATGGCCAGGACCTTGTGGGAGTCCTTGCCGGGGCGGATGACGGTCATGACACTGGCGACGCTGTCCAGGTCAGGACTCGCGACCGCGTTGATCGCATTCTTGACGCTGGTCTGCACCACCGGGTCCAGGGTGGTCTTGATCAGGTAGCCCCTGCGGGCGACGTCCTCCTTGCTGATGCCGGCCCGGGCCAGGTATTCCAGGGCGTAGTCACAGAAGAACGCGCGATCACCGGCGGCGATGCAGCCCTGTGGCAGAGATGCCGGCTGCGGCAGCACGCCCAGCGGCTGCTCCTTGGCCGCGCGCAGTTCCTCAGCCCGGTCCGGCAGGTTATCGATCATGGTGTCGAGCACCAGGTTGCGCCGGTCAAGGGCACCCTGCGGATTGGTGTACGGGTTGAGCGCAGTGGTGGACTGAACCATTCCGGCCAGCAGCGCGGCCTGCTGCCAATTGAGTTGGGAGGCCTCGACTCCGAAGTAGGTGCGCGACGCGGACTGCACGCCGTAGGCGCCGTTGCCGAACGGGACCAGGTTGAGGTAGCGGGTCAGGATCTCCGGCTTGGTCAGTGACTTGTCCAGCGCCAGGGCCATCCGGATCTCGCGCAGCTTGCGCGCCGGAGTGCTCTCCACCGCCGCCGCTCGCTCCGCATCGGAGTCGGCATTGACCAGGAGGTTGAAGTTCTTGACGTACTGCTGCTCGATGGTCGAACCACCACGGGTGTCCGCGCCGCCCTTGAGGAAACCGGCCAGACCGGTCAGGGTTCCCTGCACGTCGACGCCGTTATGGGCGGCGAAACGTTTGTCCTCGATCGAAACGATCGCCAACTTCATCGTGTCGGCGATCTTGTCACCGGGGATCTCCCAGCGCCGCTGGATATAGATCCAGGCGATCGGACGACCGGCCGCGTCCACCATGGTCGTGACCTGCGGCACATCGCCTTCGACGAGATCGGCCGACCCCTGGGTCACCAGATCGGAGGCATGGTTGCTGGCCATCCCCAGCCCGCCCGCCAGCGGAAACAGCAGTCCCGCGACCAGCGCACCGGCCAGCACGCACAGCAGCGCCAGTCTGCGAACCGTGGGGCGCGTCGGGGGGTAGTAATCCGACATTCCGCACAGCCTAGGCAGAACTAAATGCGTGGTCCAATGGGGGTTCAGGTGACATCGACGCCGACATCGGCGACGACGATGCCGTCGTCATCGCTGAACGCGATCTCACCGGGCCGGAACTCCACACCGCCGAGGGTGATGATCACGTCGCGTTCGCCCGCACCGGTCTTGGAACTCTTACGCGGATTGGTGCCCAGTGCCTTGATGCCGATTTGCAAGGTCCGCAGGGTGGCCGCATCGCGCACCGCGCCGTTCACGATCAGGCCGGCCCAGCCGCTGGTCCGGGCCAGTTCGGCGATGACGTCGCCCACCAGCGCCGCATGCAGGGAACCACCGCCGTCGATCACCAGGACGCGACCGTCGCCGGGTTCGGAGAGGACCGATTTCAGCAGCGCGTTGTCCTGGAAGCACCGCACGGTGCTGATCGGGCCGGCGAACTCGGTCCGGCCGCCGAACTGCCGGAACTGCGTATCGCAGCTGCGGACGCCCTCGCCGATATCGTCGACGAGGTCAGCGGTGGGTCGGAAGGTGACCGCCATCGGAGGCCTCAGTCGCGGCGCAGGCGGCTGAGCACCAGCGCCACCAGACCGGCTGCAGCAAGGGCGAGGGACACCGGTACCGCGTAACTGCCGGCTGGCCCTGCAGGCGCCGTTACCGGGATGGCCGTCGGCGGCACAGCGGGGGCGGCCGCCTTCTTGGCGGGCGCCGTTTTCGCCGCCGCCTTCTTGGCCGGTGCTTTCTTCGCCGCCGCCTTCTTGGCCGGTGCTTTCTTCGCCGGTGCTTTCTTGGCCGGTGTTTTCTTGGCCGGCGTCTTCTTAGCCGGCGGAAGCGCCGCGGCGCCGTTCTCGGGGTCTGCCATCTGCCGCTCCCATGTTGATGTCGTGTTGAGGGCAATCATGCCAGCCGCACGGTCACCCGGTTAGGTGCGGCGGCGGCGCATTGACCAAACGACAGCTCCGGCAGTCAGTACAAGGGCGCCAACAACCAATGGCCACAACGGGATCCGCCGATCAGGGGCAGAGGCCTCGACGGCCGGGCCGGGCTGACCCGTACCGGCCGACGTCACGGTGAAGGCCCAGGATCCCGCCACCACGTGCCCGTCGGCGGAGGTGACCCGGTAGTTGACGGTGTACTTACCGGCCGGACCTAGCGGGCGCAGCGCCACGCTCACGGTCGCGTCGCGTACCTCGGCATCCCCGGAGGACCAGAGATTCTCATCGGGTCCGACGACCGTCATCGCGGCGAATGTCGGCTGCAGTGGTTCGTTGAACGTCGCGGTGACCCGTGTCGGCCCCGCCGCCACCGTCGAGTCGGCGGCGGGGGCGGTCGCGGTGAGCGCGGTATGAGCGCCGGCCGTGGGCGCACCGACAGTCAGAGCCGCACCGAAAATCAGAGCCGCACCGACAGTCAGAGCCACGATCATCAGACTGGCGGCGATCCACCCCGACAGCGTGGGGCGAACCACAGCGCTCCGCACTAAAGAACCCCCAACCGGGCCATGATGTCGGCTTCGATCCCATCAAGCTGTTCGCCGATGGACGCCTGTGCCGCCCGGCGCCGGGGACCGGGCATGTTCTCAGCCGCGGGTACCGCGACGGACAGCGCGGCAAGCCGGTCGCTGATCGCCGACACGAACTGACGGGTCTCGCCGTCTTTGGGACGGCGTTCGGCCACCAGGTTCAACGACCGCTCGGCGCCGGCGAGCCGCGCTGAGAGCCGACCCCCGGCACCGGAGAACTGCCCGAGTTGAGTCAGCGGCACCCCCAGACGATCGGCGCGTCGCTCGTCGATCACGCCGCGGGCTGCGATGGCGGCCCGGTAGGCAACCGGCACCACCGCGGGTGCCAGCAGTCGCGACGCGGTGAGCGTGCGCTTGATCCTGCTCGGCGCCAGCAACTTTCCTTCGCGGGCGGCGCGTAGCTTGGTCTCGGCCACTTTCACCGCCGCGCGGTCACTATCTCGTTGCGCCTGCAACTGCGCCTTGGTGGCCTTCTCATCGGCTCGCAAAGTCGCCTTGATCCGCTTGCCCTCGTTCTTGGCGGCGAGCTTGGCCTCCATCTTGGCCTTCGTCTTCAGGGCGCGGGCTTCAGCGCGCCTGGTCGCACGGCTCTTCCGCTTCGTGAACAGGCCCATCGCGGCTGCCTTTCGGGTTCGGGGGCGGCGGTCGCTAAAACCCTATCCCGGTTGCCAAGCGGCGATATGCCGACCTGCGGATATGCCACAATTGGACGGCTCCTGCAAAGTCTGGCGCCGTTTCGGCGCCCCATTGAGGTCGAGGAATGGTCGTGAATCGGTCGGTGATCAACTGCATGATCGCCGCCGGTGTGCTCGCCACGGGAGTAGGCGTCGCCCCCGCCCCCGCCCTCGCCGACCCCGACAAATCCGGCGCGAGCCGCGGATCCGACAAGCCTCGTCCGGTTCGACCCAAAGTAAGGCCCGGAAGGCCCGGAGCGGAGAAATCAGACGCCGGCCAGGGCGGTGACAGTCTGTGCGAGTGGTCCCGGGTCTGCCGCCCCGGACCACCGCAGCATTCCCGCGGCAACAGCGGTCTGGGGATGATCGCTCTGACGGTCGTGCCCGTGCTGGCGCGCCCACCGGTGTCAGCCATCGAGCCGGAGGTCATGCCGATACTCGACTTGGCGGCCGTCGAGACGCTGCGTCCGCCCGCCGCCGAAGGCACGCCGGTAGCCGCTCCGGATCTTCCCCAGGCCGCCCCGCAGATGCCGGCGGCGCAAGCGGTTGCGCCGCGCCTGGCACCCATCGCCACCGCATCGCTGCCCGCGGCGCCGGCTCTCAAGCCGTTGTCGCGGGTCGCATCCGTGCCGCCCGCGGCACCGCCCCGGGTGCCCGCCCAATCGGTGGAACTCCCGCGGTTGGGGTACCCCGACGAGTTGCGCAATGCCGACTTCGGCAGGGTGGCCGCGCTCGCGTTGCCGGGTCTGGCGGCGATCGCCGGTATGACGGCGCTGGGCGGCATGTTCGGTTATCGGCAAGCCAAGGCGGGCTACGTCCTGCGGGCCGCCGGGGCGGGCCGGTTCCTCCAGTGAGCGCTGATCGCCGGGTCACGCGGGCCGTCAACGAGGTCCTCGCGTTGGCGCCGCGTCGCGGGGAGGTGACCCTGGCGGCCCTGGTGGTGGCCGTCGGTGATTCCCAGGGTCGACCCATCGAGGTCACCAACGCCGAACTGCCCCCCGGGGTCGCGGGTCAGTGGCGGCAGTTCGCCGACCGCGACGAGTTCCTCATCCAGGACGGCCTGCCGACGGTGGATCGGACGCTGGCGCACGAACTGGGCCATCTGGTCCTCGGTCATGACGGCACTCCGATCACCGAACTTGCCCGGGAGAACGCTGAAGTGGCCAGTGACGATCTGATCAGCTACATGCTCAATCAGCGGACCGGCTGCATGGGGCCCGGTGGCGAGGACGTGGAGCAGCAGGCCGAGGACTTCGCCGCCCTGCTGCTGTACCGGCTCGGCCGGCTGCGCAGCGACCGCTCGTCGATCGTGCAGGTCCGCCTCGGTGAGGCATTTGGTTGACCGTTTGGATCATCGCCGGTCTGCTGGGGATGGCCACCGGATTGCGGATCGGCTGGGCGTTGGTCAACCAGCAGTCGGTGGTCAGCAGCGCGATGATCGTGGCGCTGGGTGGGCTGGCCGTAGTCGCCGCACTGAACTGGCCGCCACTGACTCTGCTGGTCAACACCGCACTGCACTGGCCCAACATCTCCGTCGCCCTGAGTCAGGTGGCGCTGGTGGCCTCAGCAGCCGGAAGTTGCGTGATGATCACCTCGGTCGCCAGTGCCCGCGGTCCGCAAGCGACCCGACGACTGGCGGTCATCCAGTATTGCGTCGCCGCACTGATCGCCGCGGCGACCCTGGTGCTGTTTCTCATCGACGGTCGCGAGGCGGAGGTGGCCCCCGAGGAGTACCTCTCGCGCAATCTCGGACTGCCCAGCGAGGTGCTCGACTGGTTGGTGCCGTTGCTCTACGTTCTGCTGGCCCTGACGGTGGTGTCCTGGGTCGGCATGCGGTTGTCCAGTGCCACTCGCCGGGGTAGGGCCCTGTTGCTGTTCACCGCGGGAATCACCTTGATTGTCGGGGCCAGTGCCTTCTTCGTGACCCGAGCGGTGGGCCGGGGGGCAGGCGGTAGCCAGTTGGTCGGTGTGAGCACCGCGGTCACCATGCTGCTGTGCGCCATGGCGATCGTCGCGGCCGGCGCGCTGCTGCCATCGCTGGAGGATTGGATCGGTGCTCGCCGCGAACTGCGTGTGATCGAACCGCTGCGTCGGGAGATGGAACGGCGACATCCCGACATCGGAATCGGCGTGCGCCCACGTGGGCCGCTGGTGTTTCGGGTCGCTGAGCAGTTGTCGTTGATCTCGGATGCGCTGTACCTGGAAAGCATTCACGCCCAACAGGAATATGACGAGGACGCCGAGGTGCCCGCTACCGTCAGTCCGGCCGAACGGGCGCGCGCCGTGGCGCAGTGGATCACGGCAGGGCGTGCCGAAACCTTCCCGGGCCGCGGTTGGCTGAGCCAACCCCACGACTGGTCGGATCGCGACTGGATCTTGGAGATCGCCCGGCAATACCGGACTCTTGAGAACGCCGCCTGAGTCCTCAGGCGTCGAGACGTTCGCGGCGGCGCAGTTCGTCAACCTTCTCAACGACGTCCTGCTGAGCCTCGGGGGACAGCCCGACCGTCCGTGAGGCGATCCGGCGGACACCTTCGTCCCGCATGTTGGCCAGCCACGTCAGCTCTCTGTCGAGCTTCTCGTAGTAAGCGTCATCGGTGAAGTACTCGGGCTTGATCCGGAAGAAGTTGGCAAGCGCCGCCATGGTCGCTGAAGAGGGGTTGGTGCGGTTGCCTGAGCGCAACTGTGAGAGGTAGGGCGCCGACATGGTGATGCCCTCCGTCTTGAGGGCGGCAATGACTTCTGCGGACGTGTGCTGACCCCGGCCCGGCGGGTAGACCGTGTCGAACAGCCGGTTCAACCGCGCCGCGAACGTAGTGCTCATTTAGTGCCCTCCATGCGTGAATTTCCGAGCCTTCACAACTCTTAACCGGCTTTGCTGCCAAATGTACAACGGTATCCGCCAAACGGCCAATGCAAACTCTCATTGCGCCGGAATTTTCGTGCGCGCCGATTTTCCGGGAGACCGATTGCAGTTGCGGCAACCGCAGGTGGAGTGCGCAGAAGCAGTGAACAGCGACGGAGAACCATACTCACGGTCGCGTTCCTGCGATTAGCCAGCGATGCCCGCCGCGCCGCGGCACGACCGATTCCAGCCGCGGCCCGGCAACCGCCCGGTTTATCGCCTGCCGGTTTTAGCTAATTTGCTGGATCCTCAGCTAATACTCAGCCTTAATTCAGGTTTCTTTGTGTTCCGGTAGTCGATCAGGCGGCGAGAAGCATCGCCAGGATCGCGGTGTCCGGGTGGCTGATGGGGTCAACGCCCACCCTGCTGATCATGTTGGTCACGGTGCCGTCGGCCTCCGCCTCCACCCACGCCGCACGATGTTCGAGTCCGAGATGGGGCAGGCCCGGCAGCAGCACGCAACCCGAGGCGGCGCCGTAGCACTCGGGCAGGGACGGCGTCGTCTCGGACGGGGGATGCAACATCATCAGCGCCGGCGGCTGACGGTCGGCGAAATGGCCGGGTGGAATCGCGGAGTCACCGACGACCGTTCCCTCGGCCAGGACCAGGCCGACCGTGCCGGGCTGTGGCTTTTCCGGCAATTCCTCGCGGACGCCGAAAATGGTCGTCGTGGACAGCAGCCCGGGAAGGGACGCCACCCGGACCGCCATGATCAGCAGTTGCGCCCATTCCTTGGTGGAGTCCGGCCATCGCCCGGACACCACGAAACCCTTCAACGAGCCCCGGGCATGAAAGGGGGCGATCTCGATGGGACGCCCTGAATTGTCCATCTCGCCTCCGCGCGTCGTTTGACGCAACAGCATGAAGTACCCCTGGGCTGGCAGACAATAGGACAAGAGTGCTAAAAACCGAAAAAAGGGGGCGCCGCGCCCAGGCGCGACGCCCCCCGAAGCGAGGTCTGCCGGCTATCAGCCGAAGATCAAGCCCTTGGTCTTCGAAATGGCAGCCGCATGACGGTTCTGAACGTCCTGCCAATTGACCACGTTCCAGAACGCCTTGACGTAGTCGGCCTTGACGTTCTTGTACTGCAGGTAGAAGGCGTGCTCCCACATATCGACCTGGAGCAGCGGGATGATGCCCAGCGGCACATTGGCCTGCTGGTCGTACAGCTGGAATGTCAGTAGCTTGTCGCCCAGGCTGTCATAGCCGAGGACCGCCCAACCGGATCCCTGTAGCCCATTGGCGGCCGCAGTGAACTGGGCGCGGAACTTGTCGAACGATCCGAATGCGTCGTCGATTGCGGCAGCCAGATCGCCGGTTGGCTTGTCTCCACCGTTGGGGGAGAGGTTCTTCCACCAGATCGAGTGGTTCACGTGGCCGCCGAGGTGGAAGGCCAGATTCTTCTCGTTGAGGAAGATGGCGCCGTGGTCATCATTGGCCCGGGCCTCGTCGAGCTTCGCCAACGCGGCATTGGCGCCCGCAACGTAGGCGGCATGGTGCTTGCTGTGGTGAAGTTCGTTGATCTGTCCGGAAATGTGCGGCTCCAGGGCTCCGTAGTCCCAGTCCAAATCCGGCAAGGTGTACTCAGCCACGTGATTCCTTCCTTTCGATGCCTTTTCGATGCTTTTCAAGGCCTATTCAATGCCTATCCAAGGGCGTGCCGTGCAAGGTGCAAGCAATCTCAACATTGCTCTATGGACGCCGCGCGCCGCAATGGGCGGGCTTCGGCGTGAGACGAACGTCAGAAGATGACCAGAACGGCCAGAGCGGCCAGTAGCACCAGAGATATCGCCGCGGCCCGAATGGCGGCGACGAGGTAGGAATGGTTGGAAGCCAGGTCCGACCAGGGTGAACCCTGGGACGCCGGCTGCGAGTCGAACGGCATCGTCATGGCGCTGTCCCCTCCTGTGGTCCGACCTGCATCGTCAATCCCCAAACCCGGCGCGTCGAGTGAAATGTGTCACAAGCGACAACTGAGCATAGCCACGGGGCCGGCCTCTTTCCAACAAACGGCGGATCCTGCCCGGATCGACGCGGCGGCGTGTCGTCCGGCGAGTCGGGGCATCGACAGCTGCCGTTAGCCCTCCAATTGATTTCGCCAACCGGCGATTCGGCTGCCGAGTGTTTCGGGGCCGTTATCGGAGTGTTATCCACAGGTGTTTCAGAGCAGTGCCCGTCATGGTGCGGTGCATCACCAAGCGCCCGCGCGCCGCATGTGGATAAACCTGTGGAAACTGTGGATAGGAACTGATTGCTGCACTGCAAGCCCCATTGGGGCGGCACCGAGTGCCACAATGAACGCGCTGATGGGCCGTTGCGGCGCGCCTCGCTAGGCTGGTCGGCGTGATTCAGGTGTGCTCCCGGTGCGGGACACGATGGAACGTCCGGGACCGCCAGCGCATGTGGTGCCCGCGCTGCCAGGCGCCGTTGCTCGCCCCGTCGGCTGCGCAGCCTGCCGCCCAACAGCCCACCGGTGTTCCGGGGCAGCCGGTGCGCTCCCAGGCTGGCGCACCGCGACCGCCGGCCGGGTTCCGATGGATCGCGGTGCGACCGGGCCCGCCGCCACCGCCTCGGCATCATCGTCGTCCGCTCGGGCCGACGCCGCGTTACGCGTCCACCCCGCGCTGGGGGCTGATCGACCACATCGCCCCGCCGATCGGCGCCGCCGACCGGACGGCAACGAGGGCCGCGTCTCCGGCGACCGCTCGCGCGGTCCTGATCGGCACGGGCATCGTGTTCGCGCTGGCGGCCGGGGTCCACATCGTGCGTTACCTGCTGCTGCTCATCAACCGCACGACCCTGCTGCCGCCTTTCGTCGCGGTCGGATCGCTGCTGAGCGGGGTTCTGATCAGCCTGACGGCCGTCGTCGCCGTCATCGCGACAGGGGTGGCGCTGACCTCCTGGCTGATCGCAAGGCGCGCTGCGGCTTTCGCTGTGCACGGTCAGGATGACCCCAGGCCGGAGTGGGCACTGTGGGCGGGCTGCTTGATTCCCGGCGTGAACCTGGTGTGGGCGCCGGTTTTCGTGCTCGAGTTGGCCAATGCCGAGCGCGGCCAGGAACGTCAGCGTGGCCCCGTCGCCCTGTGGTGGATTGCATGGACGGTCTCATTCCTGATCTGTGGTTGGGCGATCTGGACGAGTCGGGCCACCGACGCGCAAGGGATCGCCGACAACACCGTCACAGTCATCGTCGCCTATCTGGCCGGCTTGGCCGTACTGGTGCTGCTGTGGCGGGTGCTCGACGGGTTCGTCCGCAAGCCGGTGGATCGGCCGCTGCACCGGTGGGTGATCGCCCCGGCAGATCCACCGTCGGTCGAAGAGGCGGTGCCGGCCGAAGAGGTGGTGTCGGACGAGCCGGCTGTTGAGTCCGGGGACCGAGAACCGGCAGCATAGGACCATGGCGCCGACTGCCGCTCCGCACAGTGAGCACCCATTCGTGGTCGCTCACCGCGGTGCCTCGGCCGATCGGCCCGAACACACGCTTGCCGCCTACGAGCTCGCGCTGCAAGAAGGCGCCGATGGGGTCGAGTGCGACGTACGGCTCACCCGCGACGGGCACCTCGTCTGTGTACACGACCGGCGGGTGGACAGAACCTCCACCGGTACCGGTTTGGTCAGCGATATGACACTTGCCGAACTTCGCGAATTCAATTGGGGCGCATGGCACAGCAGCGGAATTGATGACGCCGCCCTGCTGACGCTCGAAGAACTGTTGACACTGGTGCTGGACTGGAATCGCCCGGTGAAGGTCTTCATCGAGACCAAGCACCCGGTGCGCTACGGCGCCCTGGTGGAGAACAAGGTGCTGGCTCTGCTGAACCGGTACGGCCTGGCCTCGCCGGCATCGGCTGATCTGTCCCGCGCCGTGGTGATGTCGTTCTCCACTGCAGCGGTGTGGCGTATCCGCCGGGCGGCGCCTCTGCTGCCGACCGTTCTGCTCGGCGAAACCTCCCGCTATCTCGGCGGCGGGGCCGCCACGACGGTAGGGGCCACCGCGGTCGGACCCTCGATCGCCACCCTGCGTGAACATCCGGAACTGGTCGACCGGGCTGCCGCCCAGGGACGGGCGATGTATTGCTGGACGGTGGACCACTACGAAGACGTCGAGTTCTGCCGCGACGTCGGGGTGGGCTGGATCGCCACCAACCACCCGGGCCGGACCAAGGCGTGGCTGCAGAACGGATTGACCGGGCCCCAGAGTTAGGCCCCAGAGTTAGGCCCCAGAGGGTCAGGGTTGGCCGTCGATTACCTGCTGCGGTACCGGGGCATCGGTACGCAGCGCCTCGAACAGCGATCCGGCAGCGTCGGGATCCCAAATCACCACTTCCCCCGCCTCGTTGGCGGTGAAATCCCCGATCGGCACGGTAACGGTGATGGGCGAACCGGAGAGCGCCCAGCCGAGTCGGGCGAGGTTCCAGACATGGGCCTGGGCGTCGACGGTCACGGCGGAAAGTCCGGCACGGGGTACCGAATACCAGCGCCAGGGGTTGAGCCAGACGGCCGGACTGCCGGCGCGCTGCAGCATCGCCGACATGAACTCTCGCTGGTGCAGCATCCGGTCCAGATCGGCCCGGGGGGTGGCGCGGGTGCGGACATAGCCCAGGGCGTTAGGGCCGTTGAGCACCTGGCAACCGGCCGGAAGATCGATCCCGGCGAGCGGGTCGTTGATCGGATCCGCCGGGCACACCGTCACACCGCCGAGGGCGTCGACGACCCGGCCGAAACCGGCGAATCCGAGCTCGGCGTAATGGTCCAGCCTCAATCCGGTGGACTGTTCAACGGTCTGCGCCAGCAAGGGTGGGCCACCGACCGCGAAGGCCGCATTGAGTTTGTCCATCCCGTAGCCGGGGATGTCGACATAGGAGTCGCGCGGAATCGAGACCAGGGTGGCGGGCTCGGCCGAGAGCAGTCCGGGTAGGTGAACCAGCAGGATGGTGTCGGTCCGGCCGGTGCCGACTTCCCCGCCGGTGGACAATTCTGCCTGCTGTTGTTCGGTCAGATCTGAACGGCTGTCCGATCCCACGAGAAGCCAATTCGTTCCGGCTGATGGCGCCGGGCGGCCGTCGTAGTCGCCGAGTACCGCGACCCTGCGCAGAGCCACCTCCGCCCACAACGACATCCCCAGGCCTGCAGTGACGGCCACGAACATGACGGTGAAGACGGCGGTTGCGATGCGGCGCAGTATCCCGCGACGGGCACGGATCGGCCTGGATCGCTTGGCGCGCTTGGAGCGCTTGGCGGGTGGGGCAGAGCGCTGCGGTGGCCTGGCT
>DAIPYT010000080.1:0-12839 GCA_036782595.1 Mycobacterium sp.
TCAGTGTTCCAGACCCATCTCAGTCAGATCGTGGCTGCGCGTCGTGAACGTCGATTGCGACCAAGGTCGTAGACCGAGACCAGGAGTTGCAGGCCCGCCGAGCCTGAGGGAATCCCCGACTCCGGGTCCCGATGCGGTAGAAGATGAGGCCATGGCAGCCGACATGATCCTCAAAGCCTCCACCATCATCACCATGGACGACGCCCGCCCCCGGGCCCGCGCCCTGGCCATCGACTCGGCCACCGGCCGGATCACCGCCATCGGCTCGGTGGCGGAGGTGCGGGCCGCCGCACCGGGTGTGGAGGTGACCGACCTGGGCTCCACGGTGTTGATGCCCGGCTTCGTCGAGCCGCACAGCCATCCGCTGCTGTCGGGGATGGCGACCCAGGAACCTGCCTACTGGGTCTCACCGAACGTCGGCGTCAAGACCTGGGACGACGTGAAGGCGATTTTCGCCAAGGCAGACAGGGATGCTCCGCCCGATCAACCGCTGGTCTTCAACGGTGTGGACCGTCTGCTGCAGCAGGCCCCGCTGCCGACGCGCACCGTCCTCGACGGACTTTTCCCGTCCCGACCCGTGGTGGTCATCGACAACTCCGGGCACGCCGTCTACTTCAACAGTGCGATCGTGGCGATGTTGGGCTGGGCCGACGGGAAGGCCCCCGCTGATCCGGTCGGCGGAAGCTTCGGGCGCGAGGCGGACGGCGTCACCAGCGACGGAACGGCTTACGAGTCGGGCGCGGTGATGATGGTGGCCGGTGCGGTGCTGCCCAAGGCGATCCCGCATCCGCTGCACTCGGGGGCATTGTTCTACAAGCTGATGGCCGATTGCGGTGTCACCGCCACCTCCGAGCACACCTACAACTCCGGTCAGTACCAGGCGTACGCGGCACTAGCGTCGGTCCCGGGGTGCCCACTGCGACTGCACCTTTACCACATGTCGATCGAGGCGGACGCCGCCGCGGACATCACCTTTCCGAACCCTGAACTGGTGCGCAAGGTGGGGATCAAACTGTGGGCCGACGGCTCGCCGTGGATCGGCAACGTCGCGATTTCCTTTGAGTATCTGGATAACCCGACGACGCGCACGGCGCAGATCGAGCTCGGACCGCGCGGCGAGGCGGAGATGAACTACACCCGCGCCCAACTCGACGCGATCCTCGACGAGATGGTCCCGGCGGGCTATCAGATCGCTTTCCACTGCAACGGTGACGTCGGGTTCGACGTCGTGCTCGATGCCTATGCGCGGGCATTGGTGAAGTTCAATCTGCTTGGCTCCGATCACCGTTGGCGCGTCGAACACCTCGGCGCGGCACGCCTGGACCAGTTCGAGCGTGCGGCGGCGCTCGGCGTCACCTGCTCGCTGAGCCCGTTCCAATACATCTACTGGGGTGACCTCCTCGATGGCGTCATGTTCGACAGCGCGTACGGCGCGCAGTGGCAGCGCACCCGCGACGCCTTCGAGGCCGGCGTGCGGCCCAGCTACCACAACGACGGGTCGGTGTCCCCGCCGCATCAACTGCTGAATGTGCAGCACACGGTGACCAGGACGACGATCAACGGAACAGTGCACGGTGCGAATCAGGCTGTGACGCTGGACGATGCGCTCAAGGCGATCACTATCAACGGTGCCTATCAACTCCAGCGCGACCACGAGATCGGTTCGCTGGCCGTCGGCAAGTACGCCGACCTGGTGGAACTCTCCACCGACATCTACACCGTCCCGGCCGATCAGATCGTCGAGCAGGTCAAAGTGCTCGGCACCTGGGTCGGCGGCAAGAAGATCGACATCGACACCTACATCGCCGGCGTCAAGGCCATCGATCCCACCGAACACCAGCAGATCGCCAAGGAGGCGGGTTCCCGCAAGTGCTGCTGACCGGGGCGCGGTAGCGGCGCCTAGCCCCCGGCCTCCCGGGCGCGGCCGATCCGGATCAACCACAGGTAGACGGCCAGTACCCCGAACTGGCCCAGCACATAGAACACACCGAAACGGTGGGAGTTCCACAGCACATGCCCGGCAAGGGCAAACAGCACCAGCGCCGCGGCGACCGTCCAGCGTCGCACTGCCGGCCGATGACGGGCGGTCATCGCATACCCGATGCCGAAGCCGGCGATCCCGGTGAGGACGATGTGGCCGGTCCAACTGCGGCGCAGCACTTCGTGGACCACGTCCACGCCCAACGACCCCCAGTTGTCGGGGTCGCCCGGCGACGCCGTGGCGATCGCGTTGTTGATCGACTGCACGACATCCTCGACCACCTCGAAACCGAGGCCCACGAAGGATCCGACCACCAGGCCGTTCAGCGCCGTTCGGGGCTGCGTCGTCGCCAGCAGCAAGACGACGACGATGCCCACGTTTTTCAGGGGCTCCTCGGTGAAGGGCGCGAACAACGACCAGGCCGGCGCATTGCCCGCGGCCGCGAAGTGGTCGTAGATCGCGATGTTGGCCAGCAGGGCGTAACCGGTGGCCACGACTCCGCCCCACAGCGCGGCGAGCACCATGGTTCTCCGGCCGATCGGAAACACTCGCGGGATCTTGTTCAGCAGCCACGCGCAGAACAGCCCGAACGCCCCGAATGTGACGACGCTGGCGGCGGCCAGGCGCGGCATCTGTGCCGCCGAGGCTGCCGCGGAAACGATCAGGATGACCACGCCCGTGGCCACGCCCACCACGTAGCTCACCCAGAGAGCGACCTTCAGCCGCGGTTTGGTGACCACCCCTGGAATGTATGACAGGACACCCGTTAAGCTCGCGTATCCATGCTGTTCACCACCCGTTCACGTAAGGTAAGCGCGGTCAACGGGAGGTAGCGGAGTGGAAGTCGGGCTGATTCTCGCCATCGGCTTCGCTGTCGCCTTCGCACTGACCAATGGTTTCCACGACGCGTCCAACGCGATCGCCACCCTGGTGGCCACCCGCGGTGCGACTCCGGGGCAGGCAATCGCCTTGTCGGCCGTGTTCAACATGGCCGGCGCCATCCTGCTGGGTACCGCGGTCGCCGACACCATCGGCAAGATCGTCACCGTTCCGCAGGGCCAGATGGTTTCCGTCGTCGGAGCCGGACTGGCCGGGGCGACCGCCTGGAATCTGATCACCTGGTGGCGCGGCCTTCCGTCGTCGTCCGGGCACGCACTGGTCGGTGGGCTCGTCGGCGCCGCCGTCGCCGACGGCATCATCTCCGGGACGGGCGGCGTGCGGTCGGTCCAGTGGGGCGGCGTCCACGGGTGGCATCCCACCGGAGTGTTCGGCGTTCTGGTCGCGCTGTTCATCTCTCCGCCGTTGGGGTTCGCCGTGGCATTCCTGCTGCTGCGCGTGCTCAGGATGATGTCGCGCCGGTGGACGACTCGATGGATCGGACCGGTGCGTGGCGGTGGATGGGTTGCGGCGGCCGGACTTTCGTTCAGCCACGGAGGCAACGACGCGCAGAAGGCGATGGGTGTTATCGCGGTGCTGCTGTTGGCCTCAGGTCAGACCGCGACGATGACGGTCCCGTTATGGGCCAAGGTGGTCACCGGACTTGCGCTCACCGCGGGTACCGCGTTGGGCGGGTGGCGCATCGTCAAGACCATCGGGCAGCGGATATTCACCCTCACCCCGTTGGACTCCCTCGCCAGCCAGGCCTCCTCCACGGCGGTGATCCTCGGCGCCTCCCTCGTCGGCGCGCCGGTCAGCACCACCCAGGTGGTGGCCTCCTCGGTCGTCGGTGTCGGTGGCGGCCGACGGCGATGGAAGCACGTCCGCTGGCAGATCGTGCGCGAGATGGGCGTCGCCTGGCTTACCACGATTCCCGCCGCCGCCGGACTTGCCGTACTCGTCCTACTCATCTGGAGAGCGCTATGACCCGCTGGTTCCTGCCCGAGACGCCCGATGTGATCGGAATGCTCCAGCAGCAGGCCGATATCACCGTGCGGGGAATGGACGCATTCGCCGAGTGGGCCGCCGGCAACACCGCGCGCGCCGATGACGTGCGGGCGGCCGAACACGACTGCGACGAGGTGCGGCGGACCCTGGTCGACTCGGTCAGCGAGGCTTTCACCACGCCGTTGCCGCCCGAGGACCTGTTTCAGCTGTCCCGCGATCTCGACAAAGTGATCAACGGCGCCAAGAACACCGTCCGCGAGGCTGAGGCCATGGAGTTCCCGCCGGACGCCGCCACCGCGGGCATGGCGGTTCTGCTGGCCGAAGGGGTGGCGCACATCCGCACGGCATTCACCGCGCTGTCCGAACAAGGCGGCAAGGCAGCGGCCGCAGCGCGGACTTCGGCCACTGAGGCGGCCGACGCGGCGGTGAAGTCCCAGCGCAATCTCGAGCGGATCTATCGTCAGGCCGCCGGGGATCTGCTCGACGTGACCGATATCAGCATCGTGACGGGCCGCCGCGAGTTCTACCGGCGCATCTCGGCGATCTCCGATGACATCGTCTCGGTCGCCGACCGGATCTGGTACGCCCAGGTCAAGGAGTCCTGAGGCGTCAAGAGAAGTACGGCGGGAGGCTGGTCTCGATTCGCTCCCGGTTGGGCACCGAACCCATTTCGCGGCCCCGGCGCCGCCCCGGCCCGCCGTTACGCTGGCAGCCGTGCCGAAAAAAATGCTCGCGATCGGTCTGCTAGCGCTGACCCTGCCGCTGGCCGCACCCGCTGTCGCCGCGCCCACACCGGCGCCGGTGCCGACCAGCCAGACGACGCAATGGATCGTCGTCGGGGTGCCTGCCGCCGAGTCCACCAGTGGGACCCTCACCGCGTTCCAGAAGGTCGGCCAGGAGTGGAAGGTTGTGCTCGGGCCGACCAAGGCCATGGTCGGTGATGTGGGTGTCGGTGCGCCCGCCGACGGCGTGCACCGCACCCCGGTCGGGACGTTCGCCTTCGACCAGGCCTTCGGCCGAGAGCCGAACCCGGGCACCAAGATGCCGTACTTCCAGGCAACCTCGCAGGACTGGTGGGATGAGGACGCCAGCTCGCCGACCTACAACACCCACGTTCGATCGGCGGTCAATCCGTCGGCGATCACCGAGAATCTGTACGACTCGGGCCCGGTCTACGACTATGCGGTCAATATCGCGGTCAATCCCCAGCGCATCCCCGGGAAGGTCTCCGGGATCTTCCTGCACGTCACCGACGGCAACCCGACCTGGGGTTGTGTCGCCATCGGCCGTGAGGAGATGAAGTCGGTGCTGAACTGGCTTGAC
Source organism: Mycobacterium sp. (assembly GCA_036782595.1). Taxonomy (GTDB): domain Bacteria; phylum Actinomycetota; class Actinomycetes; order Mycobacteriales; family Mycobacteriaceae; genus Mycobacterium. The sequence goes on from DAIPYT010000080.1 coordinate 5,189, forward strand.
CCCGCCGCGGCGCCGCGGATCACCGTCGGCGTGGGAAATCCCGCACTGGTCGCGGCTAGGTCCTGACCAGCTGGTAAAGATACGCTTTTCGCCGTGGCGGTCAACATGCGGTGGGGGGTTGCGCTCGGCCTGGGTCTGGGCGCTGCGGTCTTGAGTGGACACGGTGTGGCCTCGGCGGCACCGGACACCGAATCCGCCTCGGAGACAAAGCGATCGGTCTCGTCGCATTCCGAGCGCGTGCGCCCGGCCGGAAAACCCCGCAGTGTGAAGCCCTCCGTTCGTACCGCGCCGGCATCGGCCGCCCTGTCGGTGTCCAACGCGGTTACCCCTACTGTGCGCCCCCGCCGGTCCGCCGCACCGACGGTCTCGGTCGAGCTACCGCCGATGCCGGTGAGCAGGACTCGGGCCTACACGGTGTCGCAACCGGCCATCACCGACGCCGCCACCGCCTACGTCGACGCCGGCGGCGACCCGGCCGACGCGCCGCAGTTCTTCTTCGGCGATCTGGCGACTTCGAGCCTGGACACTCTGGCATCCCGCAAGCTCAGCAGAGATCAGGTGCGGGTTGAGATGGGCAACCTCGCGGTGTCGGGATACTTCGGCGGAATTTGGCTGCGGGACAACCTGCGCGCCGCGCCCGCCCAACCGGTCAGCGCCGGCACCTCGTCGGGAGGCGTCGTATCGGCCATCGGCTTGCGGATGTTCAGCGTGCTCGTCGGAGGTCTGACCGGGGTAAGCCAGGTGCCGTTGCTGTCCAAGCCTGTGACGCACGCGTCGGTGCCGGTTCTGCTCGCGCTCTACGGCTACAACAAGGGCTATCTGGAATACATCCTCGACAACCCTCCGGCCGGGGTGCCTTCGATGAAGGATACGTTGACCTGCAGCGGTTTCCTGGACTGCAACTCATCCCTTGTCGATCTGGAAATCGCCAACCGTTATGACGGCGCCCTGATCGACCTGGCGCATCCTCCGACATTGCGCTGGGCGGAGATGAAGGCGTGGACCTCGGTGCTGCAGTTGACCACCGGCGCAGGAAAATTCGTCTGGAAGATCATCGGAGCGGGAGGTCTCTCGCCGACGTCGTATGCCTCTCTGGTGGATCTCAGTTCGGCATTCCTGATGATCAGCAAGGCCGCCACGCTGGCGAGTATGCAGTCCTACGCCAACCGTGACACCGAGTTGGTGCCCGCTGCGCTCCTGCTGCAGGCCGGCCTGTGGATGTGGTCGGGGTCCTACTTCTCCGGGCTGGCTTCGAACGCGCCGCGGGGCACGATCCCGGCGATCGTCGTTTCCTAAACCTCAGTCTTTCCATGGGCGGCTACCGCGAGCGGCTGCCAGCGCTCCCATTCCGCCAGACGCGCGGCGTATTCGGTTGTGGCCCAACCCAAGGCATGCTTACCCAGGAACACCCGACGTGGCGGATCGGTGGCATCGGCGATGGCGAGGATCGCCGCGCGGCTCGCTTCCGGACAGCCAAGGTCGACCCTGCGATCCTCCCGCGCTGACTCGAACCGTGCACGCTGGTCGTCATAGGCGGGCAGCGCTTGTGCATGCGGTGCGGCGGTGATCCACTCGGTGTCGAAGCCGCCGGGCTCTACCAGGGTCACTCGTACACCGAAGGGTTCGACCTCGCCCGCGAGCGACTGGGACAAGCCTTCCAGCGCCCACTTCGACGCGTGGTAGATCCCCAGGTTGGGAAAGGCCAGGACGCCCCCGATCGAGGACACCTGGATGATCCGCCCACTGCGCTGGGACCGCAGATAGGGCAGCGCAGCCTGGGTGATCCACAGCGCGCCAAAGAAATTGGTGTCCATCTGGGTGCGTGCCTCGGCTTCGGAGAGTTCCTCGACGAAACCGTACTGCCCATAGCCGGCGTTGTTCACCACGACGTCGATCCGGCCGAACCGGTCATGGGCGGCGCGGACTGCTGCGAAGCAGGCCTGGCGATCGGTGACGTCGAGCTGTATCGGCTCAACAGCATCGCCGTAGGACTGGCGTAGGTCGGCCAGGGCGGACAGATCGCGGGCTGTGGCGGCGACCCGGTCGCCGCGGTCCAGGGCGGCGATCGCCCAATGCCGGCCGAGGCCGCGTGACGCACCGGTCATGAACCACACCCGTGAGCTCACCTGCCCGCTCCCTTCCTGCCCTCTCCGGTCCTGCCCTCTCCCGTCCTGCTGATGAGCAGGATAGTTCCCACCGCGGCGGCGGCGCCCAGCCCGAAGATCGTCGCGAACGCCGCCTCCGGCGGGGGACCGCCGGCCACACTCAGCAGTGCCCCGACGATCGCGGCCGCGATCCCGGAGCCCACCTTCCGGGCGATGGCGTTGAGGCTGGTGGCGATTCCGGTCTCGTGCTCCTCGACGTCCTGAAGGATCAGGACCGGCAGTGCGCCGTAGGCCAGGCTGATGTAGGCGTTGGTGAGCAACCCGGCGACCACGACTTGCCAAGCGGCCGAATGCCATACGACCAGCATGGTGAATCCGAGTGCCCCGGCCGTCGCACCGGCACGGACCACGACGCGCGCGCCGAAGCGTTCGATGAACCGGCCGCTGACGAGTGCCGTGACGGCCGCCGCCAGGGCCCCCGGCAGCAGGAACTCAAGGCTGGCGGTGAGTACGCTGGCCCCGAATCCGTAGCCCGCGGCGCGCGACGTTTCGACGAAATCGGTCAGGCCCAGGAATGAGAAGTACAGGGCCATGCCGACCAGCAAGGTGGCGGCGTTGGTGCGCAGGATGGGCCGGCGGCTCAGCATCGCCGTGGAGACAAGCGGATTCGCGCACCGGCCGCTCCGCCGCCACCAGCCGACCAGCACCCCGACCCCGACGGTCGCCGATATCAAGGTGGCCGGCGAAAGCAGGCCCCACCCGCGGCCCTCAGTGATGGTCAGCAGCACCGCCGACAACCCCACCGCGAGGCTCAGGCCGCCGATCCAGTCGACTTGTGCTTCGCCGCGGCGGGGACGGCTGGGTACCAGCGCGAAAGCCGCCACCATGACCACCGCTGTGAACGCGGTGCACAGCCAGAACACGCGCTGATAGGAAGCGCCCGGAGTCATCAGTAATCCGGTCACCACCAGGCCCAGGCCGCCGCCGAAGCCGAGCATCGCCGAGAGCAGGGCGATCGCGCGGACGAGCCGCTCGGCAGGTATTTCGTCGCGCAGGATGGACACCGCGACCGGGTAGAGGGCGAACGCCGCGCCCTGCAGGACCCGGCCCAGGATCAACACCGGCAGCGAGGCCATCGTCGCGGCCAGCGCCGAACCCGCCAAGACCAGGGCGAGAACGACGAGTAGGACCGTCTTCTTGTTGCGCAAGTCGGCGATTCGGCCGATGAGCGGTGTGGCGGCGGCTGCGGCGAGCAGGTTTGCGGTGACCACCCAGCTGACGGCCACCGGGGAGGCCTGCAATTGCCGGCCGATGACGGCGATGACCGGCACTACCGCGGTCTGCAGGATCGCGACGGTCAGCACCACCACACTCAGTGTCGCGATCAGCAAGGACGGCTTGCGCTCGACCGCGTCCCGGGTGACGGCCGGGGCGGTCAACACGGCGGTCATGACGCGCTCGCGCTGAACAGTTCGGCGCCGGGGGCCTGGTTCCGCGGGGTTGCGGTGAAGTCGATCTGAGCGGCCGGGTTGGCCAGCGCGGTCACCGACGCGGTGCCGATCGGGCCGACGGTGTCGAACAGCGTCGCCGTGCCCACAGCCACCCCGTCAACGGCGAAGCGGGTGTCGCCTCGGACGCCGATGAACTCGCTGCGGGGGAGCCGGGACAGGCTGACGGTGAGGTCGCCGTTGATGTAGCCGATGCCCTCGGTGCCGAGGTTGACCACCATGTTGGTGGCGGCTTCGGCGACTACCACCGACCGCACGAACGGGCTCGTCGCTTCGCCGGCGACGACATCTTCGCCGCGGCAGTAGGCCTGCTTGCGGGAGGTGTTCTGGTGCTCGGCGCCCAGCACGCTCCACCCGGCCGGCTCACTGGCGACGAACATTCCGTCGCTGCCACCCTGCGGAGGTGCGATGAACTCCGGCTGCGGTTCCCACTCCTGTCCGGCGGGCGCCTGCGAGACCCGGTAGGCCACCGAGGTGGCGCGGGCGACGATCCAGTTCCCCTGGATGACGTCGCACTCGACGTAGCGGACCCGACGGCCGTCGCGGACCAGTCGGGTCTGGGTCCGGGTCGGGACCTGCCGCGCGGGCTTGAGCAGATCGATGGTGAACCGCGCCGGCAGGAAACCGGGCTCGCCGAAATCCTTCTCCAGCGCCCAGGCGGCAAGGCCGGCGACCGCAGGGCCGCTGATCAAGGACTCGCCCCAGTGACCGCCGGCCAGCTGTGTCGGCTCGAAGTCGCCGGCGGTGGTTCGGACGAAGTACGCGTCTGCGGTGGCGGTGGTCATCTGAGGGCTCCTCTGTCTCGCCGGTCCTTCTCTTCGGACCCCTTAACCCTCCCGCCGAGCGCGTATCGGGCGTGTCGGCCTGATGGACCTGACAGCGGATGATTTGCCGTTCCCCCGATCGGGGGACAGCTCAGCCGCGCCGGGCCTTGATCCGGCCGCCGACGTTCGATCTCAGATAGAGCACCCCGAGGAGGACGGCGAAGTAGCAGGTGGCCATCACCGCCCACGCGTAGGGCAGCAGCAGGGGCTGGCCGAGCAACGTGAATCCGTCAAAGGCCCCCGGGGCGACGGAGAAACCGACGCCCATGATCATTCCGCCGACGATGCAGCGGACCACGCGCGGCGCCAGTGGGCCGATCAACCGGGTGCCGATGAGGGACCGCCCGGCGACAATCGCCCCGGCGAGCATGGCCACGAACAACACAAGTTGACCGAGCACGTTTCGGGTCTCCCCGTGGGAGATCTTGCCGAGCATGTCGGTGTAGGCCCAAGCACCCGAGATCTGCACGGCGGCAACGAACATGATCGCGATGATCACCACCGCGGTCCGCGGATCCCAGGCGTTGCGCAGGAAGTCCCGGAAGCTCTCGTGCGGCCCCCAGAGCAGGCGCCGTGCGGTCAGCGCAGCCACGGCGGCCAGTCCGAGCACGGTCAGCACGGGGAAGTCCAGCGACGTCGTGGTGGCCGCCGATGCGGTATGGGTGAGCGCCGCCCTGGTCAGCAGGTGCGGTGCCAGCAGGCAGCCGAGGAAGAAACCGACGATCGACAGTCCGAAGGTGTACTCACCGGATCCGATCCGGGCGATGGTGCCGGTGGTGCAGGCGCCGTTGACCACCGCTCCCACCCCGAGCATCGCACCGCCCACCACCGACCAGACGGTGACCGGCACGACCTTGGCTGCCGGTGTGAAGCCGGTCGTCAGCGAGAGCAGGGTCAGGCCGCCGGCGACCCATATCCAGACGTAGACGATGGCCAGGAAGCGGTCCCATGAGCCGCGGTGGACGATGTCGTCGACGGCCACCACCGTGCAGGTGTTACCGCGCTGGATGGCCATGCCGATGAAGAACACCAGCACCGCAGTGATGATCAACGAGACGGAAGCCGACAAAGAATTCTTCTTTCTATTCGACAGAAACGTCCCTGGGGGACAAGCCGACCTTCACGCTCAGGTCGTGCTTGTCCCCCAGGAAGGACGCGGGGGCGTCACACCAGGCGTCAGCCATGGCTTGCCGCGGTGCAGTCCATCGGCGCATCGCTGGATGCTGCCGGGGCGTTCGCCGCACCGACCTGTCCGGCCCGGGTAAGGGCGTTCGGGTTGCCGGCTGAAGCCTGCGTGCCCGGCATCGCCATGCTGGGGCACGCTGTCGCCGGCTCGGCAACTGCGGGGGTCGCCGTGGAGAGGGTGGCCGCCAAGACCCCAGCCGAGATGATCGGCGCGGCCAAGATTGCGCGAATGGTGCGAGTGCGGATCATGATTCCTCCTGTGCTTCTCGGTAAGCCAACGTTTCTGCTGATGCAACTTTGCGGCTGTGATCAACTCTCGCCGCTTCGAGTGCCACTGCTCGTCCGTCGACCGGGCCACGCGGAGGATGAACCTGCTGTCCACCGATCGGCCCACAGACGGGAAGTGTGCCGTGATTCAACGAGGCCCGGGTCGGGTTGTGAAAGGATGTTTTCGTGCGAGAGACCTTCAATAACCAGAAGGTGACGGTCGTGGTCGCCGACGACCACCCACTCTTTCGTGACGGCTTGGTGCGTGCGCTCACCGGAAGCGGACTGGTGGAGGTCGTGGCCGAGGCCGAAGACGGTCCCGCGGCGCTGGCGTCGATCAAGGAGCACCGACCACAGGTCGCCCTGCTGGATCATCAGATGCCCGGTATGGACGGTGCGCAGGTCGCCGCCGCGGTCCTGCGCGATGAACTACCCACCCGGGTGCTGCTGGTCTCGGCCAACAACGATTCGGCGATCGTCTACCACGCGCTACAGCAGGGCGCGGCGGGCTATCTGCCCAAGGAATCGTCGCGTAACGAGATCGTCAACGCCGTGCTGGATTGTGCCCAGGGCCGAGATGTCGTCCCCGCGGCGATGGCGGCCGGACTGGCCGCCGAGATCCGCCGGCGCGCCGAACCTACCGGCCCTGTGCTCAGCGGCCGCGAACGTGAAGTGCTCGCGATGATCGCCGAGGGCGCCAGCATCCCGAATATCGCCAAACAGCTTTTCCTGGCCCCGTCGACGGTCAAGACCCATGTTCAGCGTCTCTACGAAAAGCTCGGGGTGGGTGATCGGGCGGCCGCGGTGGCCGAGGCGATGCGGCGCGGACTGCTCGACTAGACGGGCACGCTTTTCACCATGAGGCGAATCCTCGGCCGCCTGCTGGATTTCCTGACCAGCGAGCCACTGCGCATCCGCTCGACCCTGCGTCTGGTGCTGATCGTGCTGATCGCCCTGCTCGTCGAGCACACTCATATCGAGCACCGCAATGACGCGGTGTTCGAGGCCGTCCTGCTCGCCTACGCCGTCGGTTCGGTCGCCTGGCTGATCTTCATCCTCATCCGCCCGTCACGTCCGTGGTACCCGTGGGTGTCGACCTTCGCCGACGTGGCAGTCGTCATCGCGCTGTGCATCGCCTCGGGTCCGGCCACCATCTCGCTGTTCCCGATCTTCTTCCTGCTGCCCATCTCGGTGGCATTCCTGGACAGCCCGGTTCTGACCGGCGTCTTGGGTTTGAGTGCTTCGTTCGGCTACCTGCTGGCCTGGGCGGTCTACGCCACCCAGGAACAGAAGATGGGTATGACCATCCCCACCGTGGTTTACGTGCAGGTCGGCTGTCTGCTGTGGCTGACGACGGCGACCACCGCGCTGTCGTTCACCCTGGCGCGGCGCCGGGCCCGGGTGCTGGGTCTGCTCGACGTCCGCCGGCGGCTGATCGCCGAGGCGATGCGAGCCGACGAGCGCAACAACCGGGAACTGTCCGAACAACTCCACGACGGTCCGCTGCAGAACCTTCTGGCGGCCCGCCTGGATCTCGACGAGTTGCGGGAGCACCCGACGCCCGACGGTTTTGACCGGCTTGACGCAGCGCTGCGTGAGACCGTCAGCGAGCTGAGGACCACTGTCGCGACCCTGCATCCTCAGGTGCTGGCACAGTTGGGATTGACGGCCGCCGTCCGTGATCTCGCCCAGCGCTACGAGCAGCGCTGGGGGACCCCGGTTCGTGCCGATCTGGACGAGGTGGGCCGCCCGGAGGCGCAAG
>DAIPYT010000081.1:0-12834 GCA_036782595.1 Mycobacterium sp.
CTGCCAGCGTTCGGCGTCCGGCTGGATGGCAGCCACATCCAGGTAGTAGTCCTGATCGCGCTCGTACCCGGGATTGAAGTGAAAGACACTTGCGCGCAATCCCAGTGACGGCAACAGCCAGGACTCCAGGTAGTGGAACTGAAGCCGACCGGGGGTGGGCCGGGCCATGTACAAACCCCACGGCTGCAGCCGGTACTCGTCGACTGACCGGACGATCCCCTTGGGGTCGGTATTGGTGCGTTCGACGAGGTCGAACGTCTCATGCTTGGGCGGGTGGATGGCGCTCAGCCTACGGTGTCGAGTCCGGCCCTCGAGCCGGACTCCGGGTGGTTCGCCCGCAGATTGGGGTAGGCCGCGATCGCCAGTGGAATCGTGTCGAAGAAGCGTGAACGGCCGAGCAGTTCCGAGAAGCCGCCGACGGTGAAGGCCTTCTGTGTCCTGCCCTCCTGAACGACCACCAGGAACGGCACATCGCGCAGGGCGGCGATCTCGGCTACGTCCGACAGGGCCTCGAAGCCGGTGAAGTCGATGTCGTCGATGCGCCGGGCGTCGAGGACCAGCAGATCGATCTCGTCCTCGTCTTCCGATCCGTCCTCGTCGGTCTCGGGCAGCGCGTCGATGAGCTGCATCCGGAACCAGTTGGCGTTTCCGAACCACAACGGGCCGTTGAGCGTCCACGCCGCGATTCCCGGCACCGGGATCGCTCGAGGGTCGCTGAGCGGCAGCCAGGTGCCCTGCGCCGATCGGCCCAGCCGCAGCAGTTCCGGCCGAGCGGTGCGGGACGCCTGGTAGACGAAGGAGATCAGCACCGCGAACAGGACGCCGGCGACGATTCCCAGCAGCACCGTACCGACCAGTGCGATCAGCATCAGGGCGAACGCTTTCCAGGAGTAGTGCCTGGTGGCCCGCATCTGGTCGACGCGGAAGATCTTGATGGCGATGTAGATCAGCACCGCCGACAGGGTGGCCGCGGGCAGATTCTCGATGACCTGACTGAAGAACAGAACCACCACGGCGATCGCGGAGGCGATCAGTGACGCCAACTGGCTGCGGCCCCGGGACTCGGCGATGATCGTGGTCGACGGCGGGCTGGCGTTGATGGTGAACGAGCCGACCATGCTCGATGCGATGTTGGCCACGCCCAGCGCCCGGAAATCGGCGTTGATGTCGGTGTCGTAGCCGCCGAGGTTGGCCGCCGAACGGGTGGTCGCTGCTGTTTGGGCGAGGCAGAAGATCGCGACCACCATCGCGGTGGTCACCACCGCTTCGATCGAATCCAGGGAGAAGGGCGGGAAACGCACCGACGGCAGTCCGCGATCAAGTGGTCCGAGAACGCTGACGCCGCGGTCCGTGAGGCGGAAGACGAACATCGACAGCGTCGCCAGCGTCAGAACGATCAGCGCCCCGGGAATCCGACGATTGATCTTGGCGATGCCCAGCAGCAGCGCCAGCGAGCTGAGTCCCAGGATCAGTGTCGGGACATTGGTCTGCGGCAACTCCTTGAGCAGGTGCATGATCTTCCGGAGCGTTCTTCCGTGGCCCTCGGGCACGCCGAGGATGCCGGGTAGTTGATTCACGATGATGATCACCGCGATCCCGCCGAAGAATCCGATCATCACCGGCCGTGACAGGAAGTCGCCGACCCATCCCAGCCTGCCGACGCCGATGATCAGCGTGAAGACTCCGACCAGGAAGGCGGTCACCAACGCCAGCCCGATATAGCGTTCGCTCTCGGCCACGGCGCCTAATGCGGCCAGCCCGGCGGCCAGGATCGGCGCGACGGTGCTGTCCACGCCCATGGCCAGATGCCGGTTGGTCGAGATCGCGGCGGCGACGATCGTCGCGACGACGAACCCGTACAGCCCGGTGATCGGCGGCATGCCGGCCAGGTGGGCGGTCGCGAGTTGTCCAGGCATTGTCACCGCGCCGAATGTGACACCGGCCACCAGGTCCCGGCCCAGCCAACGACGACGGTAACCGCGCAACGTCGGGAAAAGACGGAAGTCTTCCCTGGCGCGCTTCGCCAGCGTGGTGACCAGCGCAGGCCCCACCGAGTGAACTTTCACCAGCCGAGCCTATGAATCGGAGGGCGCTGGCACACCGAGATCGGCAAGATCAGGTTCATCCCATGTTCACCTGTCATTCACCTGGCCTCGTGGCCCGGTGGCTGTCGGCCCGCACATCTAATCTGGTCTCATGGCCTTCGCCACTGAACGTGCCCCCACAAACAAAGACGTCATCGCCCACTCCGAATACCGGGCTGTGGAAGACGTCGTCCGCGCCGGTGCCCGGTTCGAGGTGGTCAGCCCGCATCAACCGGCCGGTGACCAGCCCGCGGCGATCGAGGAGTTGGAACGCCGGATTCGGGCGGGGGAGCGCGAGGTCGTTCTCCTCGGCGCCACCGGCACCGGGAAGTCCGCCACCACCGCGTGGCTCATCGAGCGCCTGCAGCGTCCCGCGTTGGTGATGGCGCCGAACAAGACACTGGCCGCGCAGCTCGCCAATGAGTTGCGGGAAATGTTGCCCCACAACGCAGTTGAGTACTTCGTGTCGTACTACGACTACTACCAGCCTGAGGCCTACATCGCCCAGACCGATACCTACATCGAGAAGGACAGCTCCATCAACGACGACGTCGAGAGGTTGCGGCACTCGGCCACCTCGGCCCTGCTGTCGCGGCGTGACGTTGTGGTGGTCGCCTCGGTGTCCTGCATCTACGGCCTCGGCACACCGCAGTCCTACCTGGACCGCTCGGTGGAGTTGCAGGTCGGCAGCGAGGTGCCCAGAGATGGGCTGCTCAGGCTGTTGGTCGATGTCCAGTACGACCGCAACGACATGTCGTTCACCCGGGGCACATTCCGGGTTCGGGGCGACACCGTCGAGATCATCCCGTCCTATGAGGAACTCGCCGTGCGCATCGAGTACTTCGGTGACGAGATCGAGGCGCTGTATTACCTACACCCGCTGACCGGTGACGTGGTCCGCAAGGTCGACTCGCTGCGGATCTTCCCGGCCACCCACTACGTGGCCGGACCCGAGCGGATGACGCAGGCGATCTCGGCCATCGAGGTAGAGCTCGCCGAGAGGCTTGCCGACCTGGAGAACAAAGGCAAGCTGCTGGAAGCCCAGCGGCTGCGGATGCGGACCAACTACGACATCGAGATGATGCGCCAGGTGGGGTTCTGCTCCGGTATCGAGAACTACTCACGGCACATCGACGGTCGCCCGGCCGGCTCCGCCCCCGCCACCCTGCTGGACTACTTTCCTGAGGACTTCCTGCTCGTCATCGATGAGTCGCATGTCACCGTCCCGCAGATCGGCGGGATGTTCGAAGGCGATATGTCCCGCAAACGCAACCTGGTCGAGTTCGGATTCCGGCTGCCGTCGGCGGTGGACAATCGGCCGTTGACCTGGGAGGAGTTCAGCCAGCGGGTGGGTCAGACGGTGTACCTGTCGGCCACCCCCGGTCCCTACGAGCTGGCGCAGACCGGCGGAGAGGTCGTCGAACAGGTGATCCGCCCGACCGGACTGGTCGATCCGCAGGTCGTGGTCAAACCCACCAAGGGTCAGATCGACGACCTGATCGGCGAGATCCGCGCCCGCGCCGAACGAGACGAACGCGTCCTGGTCACCACGCTCACCAAGAAGATGGCAGAAGACCTCACCGACTATCTCCTGGAGATGGGCATCCGGGTGCGCTACCTGCACTCCGAGGTGGACACCCTGCGCCGGGTGGAGTTGCTGCGCCAACTGCGGCTGGGGGATTACGACGTTCTGATCGGCATCAACCTGCTGCGGGAGGGCCTTGACCTACCGGAGGTCTCGTTGGTGTCGATTCTGGACGCCGACAAGGAGGGCTTCCTGCGCTCCACCCGAAGCCTCGTCCAGACCATCGGACGTGCCGCCCGCAACGTGTCAGGCGAAGTGCACATGTACGCCGACAAGATCACCGATTCGATGCGTGAGGCCATCGACGAGACCGAGCGGCGGCGAGCCAAGCAGATCGCCTACAACACCGAACACGGCATCGACCCGCAGCCGTTGCGCAAGAAGATCGCCGACATTCTCGACCAGGTATATCGGGAGGCCGAGGATTCCGAGACTCTCGACATCGGCGGTTCGGGCCGCAACTCCTCCCGCGGTCGTCGCGCCCAGGGTGAGGCAGGTCGCGCCGTCAGCGGTGGTATCGCCGAGGGGCGGGACACGGCGACGATGCCGCGGGCCGAGTTGGCCGACCTCATCAAAGAGCTCACCGAGCAGATGATGTCCGCCGCCCGCGATCTCCAGTTCGAGTTGGCGGCTCGTCTCCGCGACGAGATCGCCGACCTCAAGAAGGAACTGCGCGGCATGGATGCCGCCGGCCTGAAGTGATCTGAAAAGCAGGTCTCAACTGCGCGGTATAACCGTGACGCTTCCGGTTGGCCACGGTTCGGTAACCCCTCGATTCGCCTCCCCATTCCGGGTCTTACAGGTCTGTAGTTTCACCTCAGACCTCAACACGGAATGGGAAACACGATGTCAAGAACCACCACTCGGTTCACCATGAAGCTCCTTGTCGTCGCCGGGTTGTGCGGAGCCGCAACGGCTTTGAGTCCGAATGCGATCGCAGCCCCGTTCAAGACGGGCGGTTACGACTGCGTCCTGGATGCGGCCGGCGCGGTTGCGGCTCCCGCCGCCGCGGCTGTGCCGCTGTGCGGACCCGTCGCCGACATGGCCGGTGTTCCCATGGTGTTGCCGGGGCCGCTGCCATTGGGTGCCGCCGCGGTTCCGGTCGTTGTTCCCCCTGTTCCGGCTGTCATCCCTCCCGTTCCGGCAGTGGTGCCTCCGGTCCCCGCGGTGGTGCCTCCGGTGCCCGCCGTCGTTCCGCCGGTGCCCGCCGTCGTTCCGCCGGTGCCTGTGGTCGCCCCGGCTCTCGGCGCTCCGCTGCCGATCGGTGCCGCTGCGCTGCCGGTTCCAGCGGGCCTTCCGATCCTTGACATGGCTGGGGGCAAGGGAGCACCGACGGGTCCGGCTCCGGCCGGAACGCCGATGCCCGGTCAGCCGATCATTCCCGGCCCGCCGCCGGCGGGCTGAGGCGTGTCGCTGACTCACGCCACCGTCCAATGATCAACGCGCGCTGGGCCATAACGACGGCTCCGGTGCCTCAACAGGAGTAGGAGCGATGCGGGCCTTTCTTGCGATGATCGCGATCGGGGCGAGCCTCTTGGCGGGGCCGACCGGGATAAGTCTGTCGGGGGCGAACCAATCCCCGGGGGCCACCGTCGCGTCGGTGCTGCCCGAGGCCGGCGACGTGGTGGGTGTGGCACACCCGGTGGTGGTGAGTTTCAGTGGACCCGTCAGCAACCGGGCCGCCGCCGAGCGTGCACTTCGCATCAAGTCGCAGCCTGCGATGACGGGGCGGTTCGAATGGCTGAGCAATGACGTTGTTCAGTGGGCGCCTGACGGATTCTGGCCGGCGCACAGCACTGTGGCGCTCTCGGTAGGCGGCCGGCCGACGCAATTCGCCACCGGTCCGGCCGTCATCGGCGTGGCCAGCATCGCGGATCACACGTTCACCGTCACCATCGACGGCGCCCACGCCGGACCGCCGTCCTCGCTCCCGGCGCCGCACCACCGACCGCGCTGGGGTGAAGCGGGCGTCTTCCCGGCCACCATGGGCAGGCCGAAGTACTCAACGCCGGTCGGCATCTACAGCGTCCTGGCCAAGGAGCGCGATGTGACGATGGATTCGAGCACCGTGGGCATTCCGGTCAACAGTCCCGATGGCTACCACCTGACGGTGGATCACGCCGTCCGCTTCACAAGTCGCGGCCTCTTCGTGCATTCGGCGCCGTGGGCCGTCAACTCACTCGGGCACGAGAACGTCAGTCACGGCTGCATCAGCCTGAGCCCCGAAGACGCGGCGTGGTACTTCGACACGGTCAATGTCGGTGATCCGGTGATCGTGCGGGAGAACAGCCTCGAAGTGCCTTCCGAGCCCATGATCGGAATCGCGTACTGAGCTAACGCACCGACTTGGTCAACTGCGCGTAGCTGAACTGCCACCGCTCCACCACATGAAAACCGAAGCGGCTGGGGACCTGATACGCCATCGCCCGTGCCAGCCGCGGGCCGGCGGGTAGGGCGGGTCCACGTTGATAGGTCGGAAGTGTCGGGTCGAACTCGGTCACGGTCCACAGCGCCGGACACTCCGGCATCTTGTCGGCCCAAGCCCAGACCGCAATGTGGGCGTCCCACAATCTGTTCCGCTGTACCGCCGTGAGGCCACGCCCGTAGTCGCGCAGTTTCTGGTAGACCGCGGGCCGGGCGGCCGTCAGGGGACGGATCGGCCCCGGCATCCACGTGGTCGAGTTGTCCAGCACCAGGCAGTCACCCGGCGCGGCATTACGGTCGATCACGTCGGCCACGGCGCTGTAATCCATGTCCGCCTTGGCGTACGGCGCCCGCTGGAACAGATAGGTGGGCACCGTCGCGGCCGTGAACAACACCAGAACGGCGGCGATCCCGGCCCGAGACCGACCCACCGCAACCACGCACACGCCGAGCAGCAGCGCGAACGCCGGAACGGTGAAGGACAGATACCGCGGGTAGTAGATGGGACTACGGACAACTGAATAAATCAGCGCCGTCGCGGTGGGCGCGATGATCCAGGTGAGTGTCAACGCCAGAAACGGGCCGAGATCCACGCCGGGTAGTCGAGTCGAGCGCCGGCTGGCCGCCCACAATCCGCTGAGCGCCCCGCAGGCCAGGATCACGCCGCCTGCGACGGCGGCCGCGCGGGACTGATCGAAGTACTGATGCTGCAGGACCTTGCCGACCGTATCTGGGCTCAAGCGCGCGATCCACCGCACCTGGAAAAGCTGGGACTGGCTGAATATCAGGAAGGGAACACTCGCCGTCACCGCGACTGCTGCCGCCAGTGTCCAGTATCGGAAAGCCCGCGGCCTGTGGCCGAACCCGAGCACCGCAGCGGCATGCGCCGGCACGATCAACAGCAGGTAGACGTTGAGGAGAACACCACCGGCGAGCATCGCCGCGTAGCCCGCCCACCACCATGAGCTGCCGCGGCGGGCAGTGCGGATGCAGAACACCGTCAGCCACACCGCGACGGCCATGCACAGCGCATAGGACCGGGTCTCCATGCCGGCCCAGGTGACCCGCGGCAGGACCGCGAAGGCGATCCCGGCGGTGATCGCCACCGTGCGGGTGGACACCTGCTTGCCCAGGACAACTACCCCGGCAGCCGCCAAGCCGGCGGCCAGCGCACTGGACAGCCGGGAGGCGAACTCGGTGGCCGGAAACACCGCGTACCAACCGTGCATCAGCAGGTAGTAGACGCCGTGGACGGCGTCGATGTTGCCGATCATCCGCCACAGTTCCGGTACCGATCGGGTGCCCGCCGAAATGGTGGCGGCTTCGTCGAACCACAACGAGGGACGCGCCGCCCCGGCGGCGCTGAGCGTGATCGTCAGCAACGCCACCACCACCGCATCCCACGGCCGGCCTGCGGGGCGCTTGGCCGGGGTGGCCCTGTGACGGTTCCGGGCAGGCTTGATCCCACGCTGCTGGGCGCGGTCCTGAACCGAGATGCTCACGCTGCTGCTCTATCCGTTAGTGGCTTGGGCAAACCGTATCGCCAACCTTTGGTCGGTTCGCGGCGGCTCAGCCGCCGGGCCGGGTCGCCGGGTTGTTGTGAACGTCACGTGGCGGCGTTTTCCCCTCGTCAGGGCGGTTCTGGGGTGACGCCCCGGCTGTCGGGTGTCGGCGAATCGCACCTCTGTGACGCCCGGAAGCGTTACTGTTTGCGGTTGGCGCTGGAACTTAGGTACTGGAGGGTACTAATGGGCGGTTACAACACCGTGGTCGTCGGCACTGACGGGTCGGAGTCTTCGCTTCGCGCGGTCGAGCGGGCGGGCCAGCTGGCGTCCGGTCCCGACGCTAAGGTCATCGTGACGACCGCCTATCTGTCCACCCCCGAAGACACCCGGGCCGCGGACACCCTCAAGGACGAGGGCTACAAGATGGTGGGCAACGCCCCGATCTACGACATTCTCAAGGACGCCGCCGATCGGGCGCGGGCCGCCGGTGCAGTCAACGTCGAGGAGCGTGCCGTCGAGGGTGCCCCCGTTGACGCACTGGTCGACGTCGCCAACGAGGTGGGCGCAGACTTGCTGGTGGTCGGCAACGTCGGCCTCAACACGATCGCCGGTCGCCTGCTCGGCTCGGTGCCGGCCAATGTGGCCCGTAAGTCCAAGACCGACGTGCTGATCGTCCACACCACAAGCTAGGAACCGGGGAGCTAGGAACTCGGGAGCTGGGAACTGGTAACGGACGCGCGCACAGGCCCGGGGGTAGTCCGTAACCGGCTGTGGTCCGACGGCCGATTTCAGGCCGAGAACTTTCCCCTCCGCGACGTCTCGGCGCATCTCCACCAGGAGGGCGCTCTGGTCTGGGTTGACCTGCTGAACCCCGATCACGCCACGCTGGCCGAACTGGCTGACGAGTTATCCCTTGATCTCCGGGCGGTCGAGGACGTCGTCGAACACAGCTCGCGCACCAAGGCCACCCGCTACGCCACCCACACCTTCCTCACCGTCTACGCCACCGCGCTGGGACCGCAGGTTCCCGGTTCGATCGAGTCGCGGTTATTGACCGAACGAGTGTCGATCTTCGTGCTGCCCACGGGTGTGGTGACAGTGCGTCACGAAATCGATCCCGCGCATTCGGTTTTCGACATCGACGAAGTGGTGCGCCGCTGGGATGACAACGCCGATCTACTCCGCAAAGGCAGTCCTGCGCTGTTGCACGGCATCCTCGACGTCGTGGTCGACGGTCAGTTCGACACGATCCAGCGACTCGACGACACCATCGAGTCGCTGGAAGACCAATTGTTCGACGACCGATCCCAGACCCGCCGGCTACAGCGCGACACCTATCGGGTCCGTAAAGAACTCGTCGAGTTGCGCCGAATCGTGCTCCCGATGCGGGAGGTCGTCAACACCGTCATGCGGCGCAGTTCACCGGGGACCGAGGCCGGAGAACTCGACGGCTGGTACTCCGATTTGTATGACCACGTGATCCGGGCTGCCGAGTGGACAGAGTCACTGCGCGACATGATCACCACGGTGTTCGAGACCAACCTGTCCCTGCAGGACGCCCGGCTCAACACCATCATGAAGAAACTCACCGGCTGGGCGGCCATCATCGCCGTACCCACCTTGGTCACCGGCTGGTACGGCCAGAACATCCCCTATCCCGGCTACGGGAACAACTGGGGGGTGTGGACCAGTGCGCTACTGAGCGTGCTGACCTCGATCGTGTTGTACGTCGGTTTCAGACGGCGCGACTGGCTTTAGGCGGCCGCGGCTACTCGCCGGCCTCACTCTTGCCGGTGAACGCCTCCTTGGCCTTGTCCACGGCGTGGGTCGCGATATCGGTGGCGTCGGCGACGATGGCACTGGTACCGCCTGCGATGTCACCTTTGACGATGTGACCGGCATCTTCGACGATGTCGGCCGCCTTCTCCACAGCGTGTGCCGCGATGTCCTTTGCGGCGTTGATTGCGTTCTTCGGATCGAAGCCCATGGAGCCCTCCTGGGGTGGGATGGATGTGCTTCCGACACTAGACCCCGTATTCCGGTGTGGTGGGCGGCGCAGAAAACGAGCGGCGTAGAAAATGCGCTGGCGTGCCAGCTCGACGGTCGGACCGCACTCGTCACGGCTGCCCGCTTTCTGGATGCCCATGCCAAAATTGGCCTGACCGCGCTTCGGAAGGGGGCAGCATTGAACGAAAGCCGCGACGGTGACCCTGCTGCCGATTCCCGCTTCCGCAGGCTGATCGAGAACTCGGCCATCGCGACGAACCTGCTGAGTCGCGACGGCCGGTTTCGGATCGTGAACCCGGCAATGTGTGACTTGCTCGGATACGACGCCGACGTGCTGTTGCAGATGACCTGGTCCGATGTGACCGCGCCGGAATACCTGGCCGACAGCGCCGAGGCGGTTCAGGACTTGCTCGCGGGGCGCAAGGACTCCCTCCGCATGACCAAGCAGTACATCCACGCCGACGGGCATCGACTGTGGGGTGCTCTGGTGCTGAGTTGTATGCGGGACTCCGACGGCACTGTCGAACATCTCATCGCTCAGATCATCGACATCACCGAACAGGTGGCAGTCCGGGCCAAGCAGTCCGAATCCGACGCCCTCTACCGCCGGATGATGGAGAACTCCAGCGTCGGCATGTCCTTGAACACTCCCGATGGCCGTTTCGTGGATGTCAACGACGCGTTGTGCGACATGTTGGGTTACGACGCGCCGACACTGTGCACCAAAACCTGGCAGAACGTGACCGCACCGGCGACTCTCGAGGTCGATATCCGTCAGACCAATGATCTGGCCGCCGGACTGATCGACAACTACCGCACGACAAAGCAGTTCATCCACTCAGACGGTCATCTCGTCTGGGTTGACCTGTCGGCGAGTTGCATTCGGGATCCGAACGGAAACATCGAACTCTTCGTCGCCCAGATGGTCGACGTGACCAACGAAATCGAACTTCGTGCCAAACAGGCCGAGTCCGACGCACGGTTCCGGAAATTGATGGAGATCTCCAACGTTGCCATCGCCCTCATCGCTCCGGACGGAAAGATGGAGGTGGTCAACCAAGCACTGTGCACATTGTTTGGTTACGACGAGGAGACCCTGAAAACCAAGACGTGGCAGGAGATGACTCCCGCAGACTTCGTGGACGAAGACCTGCGGAACGTCGAAGAGCTTGTCTCCGGTCGGCTGGACACCTATCGCGTCGAAAAGCCGCAAATCCACGCCGACGGCCACCTTTTTTGGGTGGACGTCTCGGTGAGCTGCCTGCGCGATAGCGACGGGTCCGTGCAATACCTCTTCGCGCAAGGTATCGACATCACCGAGGAGGTGGAGGCGCGTGAACTGCTGGCCGAGCGGGACCGGGAGAACCGCATGCTCGCCGAGCGGTTGCGAGCCGAAATACGCAATGCCGCCGAGTATGTGAAGTCCGTTCTTCCGGGTGACCTGGACGGGCCGGTCGAGGTGTCTTCTCGCTACCTGCCCTCACTGGCACTCGGCGGTGACGGCTTTAATCACCGATGGATCGACGACGACCACCTCAAGGTGTATCTGATCGACGTCTCCGGGCATGGGATCAGGCCGGCCCTTCTGACGATGTCGGTGCACAACCTCATCAGGTCCGGCTCTTTGCCCGAGGAAATCCTGTTCAACCCGGACCGGATGCTCGACAAGCTCAACAGCCTGTTCCAGATGGACGATCAGGGGGGCGCCTACTTCACGATCTGGTACGGCGTCTACCAGCGTTCGACCCGGACACTGCGGTACGCCAGCGCCGGCCACCCGCCCGCCCTCGCGCTGGCGCATGACGGCGGCGGCCTCGTGACCGCGCGCTTGTATACCCGGGCCAAACCGATCGGAATGTTCGCCGACGCTGTCTACATCTGCGATTCGTACACGGTGCCCAGTGGGGGACAACTGCTGCTCTACAGCGACGGCGCCTTCGAACTTCCGGCCGACAGCGCCACCGGAAACCTGTTGACGATAAACGGCTTCATCGACTTGTGCACCGAACTGGCCGCCCGGCCAGGATGGTCACTCGATGAGCTCGTCGACCGACTCAGGGCGCTCAGCTGTACCGGAAGTTTCGACGACGACTGCGCACTCGTCCTACTGACGTTCCCCTGACTCGCCCTGCGTTCAGAGTTTCCGATGACCTCGGGTTTGTTCGTCGATCTCTTCGCGAAGCTGTTCGACTACATCTTCAACAACTCGGGACCAACAACTCGGGGCAGACTGGCGGCTAGGTACAGCTAGGCGCCCGCTCGTCGCTCCGGGCCCTTGATCGTCATGACCCCAAACGTGGTCAGCAAAGCCGCCGCCGGAAGTGCATTGACGGCCTTGTCACGGACTCGGACATGCGCTCCGACTGCCAGTGCGAAATAGAGGGTCAACATCGCCGTGGTCAGCCTCGCGAGCCCCGGAAACCACCTCACCGAAAGCAGTCCGACGGCTGCTGCGCCCTTCACCGCCGGCAATACTCGCCGGACGTTGTCCGGGCAGCCGACCGAGTCGAGGCTCTTCTTGATGGGCGGCACCTGGGCCGCGCAGGCGACGGCGTCCACCGCTTGAAACACTGCGAGTCCGGTGTAGGTCTTCAGCGAGGTCATTGTTTTTGGCGAGGTCCTAGTTTCAGCCATTCTGTTTCCAGTGTGAGTTCAGTGCTTCGACGAGTTCGGCTGCACGCTCGTCAGGGAAGAAGAGCCGACCTCCCGGAATCTCGGTGACGGACGTCGCCCCCGGAATGATCTCAACCAACCAGTCGGCCCACTTGCGTTTGAAGAAGATGTCTCCCGTGCCCCAGATGATCGCGGTGGGCGTCTCGCAGGTGTGGAGCAGTGGCGTGATCGGAGCGAGTTGGTCTGGAGCCATCGACGACAGCAGGGCGGTCATGAAGCGCAGGCCGTCGGAGTTGCCCAGGATCGGAGTCAGGTAATCGACGATGACGTCATCGGGAACGGCGGAGATGTCCTGGTATCCCGTGCGGTAGATCTGCTTGGCGATCGTCGGCATGCTGATCAGTGGTTTAGCCGTGAGTCGCATTAAGCCCGTCTTGGCGGCCCACACCGCAGGCTTGAATGCAGCCGGCGGGAGGTTTCCTTCGGTGTCGCAGTTGGTGAGGGCGAAGCTCGCGAACCGGGTCTGATCACGTGTCAGGACTATCTGCGAGACAGCCCCGCCGGTGTCGTTGCCGATGAGGTGGACATCACGCAGGTTCAACTGGTCGATGACGGT
>DAIPYT010000082.1:0-12661 GCA_036782595.1 Mycobacterium sp.
GCCCCATATCGAGATTGGGTGCATCCCAGACCAGAAGTACCCGCTTCACCGCAGGCGACCCTTTGCCTTCCGGCCCTGCCTCGGTCACGATGCCGGTGGTCTCTCCGGTGGTCTCGTCGATCACGGTCATGTCTGCCTCACCCGCCGGGCCTAATCCAGATGAGTTCGGTCACCGCGCGGCCGGCCTCGCGGGCCTTCGTCTCGTACTTGGTGGTGGGCCGTTGCACTGAGATCGGCAACGACTCGCCGGGCTGCGCCCGACGCAGCCGAGGCTCCGCGTCGCCGGCCTCGGCGATCTGCTCGGCATACTCGGCATGGTCGGTCGCCGCATGCAGCACCCCGCCCGGACACAACCGATCGGCGATCAGCGCGAGCGTCGACGGCTGAAGCAGCCGGCGCTTGTGATGGCGTGACTTCGGCCACGGGTCGGGAAAGAACACCCGCACCCCGGTCAGCGTCGCCGGCGCGATCAGATGTTCGAGCACGTCCACGCCGTCGCCCCGGATGAGGCGGATATTCGAAACCGCGGTCTCCTGACTGCTGCGGTCGATCGCATTGAGCAGTTGAGCAAGGCCGCGGCGGTAGACCTCCACGGCGATGACGTCGAATTCCGGCTCGGCGCGGGCCATGCCGAAGGTCGACGTTCCGGTGCCGCAGCCGATCTCAACGATGAGCGGGGCGTTCCGACCGAACCAGGCCGCAGGGTTCAGAGTTTGCACGGGTTCGGTGAGGGCCGCTCGGCCGAGGCTCGGCCACAGCCGGTCCCAGACCTCCTGCTGAGCCTCGGTCAATGCCGACCGGCGGGAGCGGAAACTGGTCACCCGGCGCTGGTGCTGGGCGGCAGGGCTGTGCGGCACGGGAGGCGTGGCTGAGCCCCTATGGCCCTCACGCTGCGCATGCATTGGACCATGGTGGCCCATGACAGCCTCGATCCCCGCATCGCTGCACACATTGATACCTAACAGTTGCCATGCCGGGTGGCTCGCGGCGAGAGTCGCGCGCTGCAACCATGACGCCGTGGTGGATGCCGTGGTGGATGCCGTGGTGGATCAGGCCAGCACGGACGCGGCAGTGCTGGCCCGGATGCGGGCCGCGGTGGAGGTGCTGCGGGCGGCCGGGGCGGAGATTGACATCACCGGCGACCGGGAGTCTCATCTGCGCCGGGCGGTTCGTTGGCATCGATACAGCCGCGGGCCGGCCCCGGCACTGCACCGGGCCTGCGCTGCGGACATCGTCCGCGGGTCCCTCCGGCTCTGGTCGCTGGCAGGTGGGGTCCCGGTGGCAGTGTCACCCTTCGGCCCCGCGGCCGGACCGCTGGCGCGGGTGCGGTTGACGGCATTGGTTCGCTCCAGGTGCGCCGCCCTTCGAGCCGAGTTGACGGCAGAGGCGGCCGGGTTGTCCGGCCGTGCAATCGGGCTCTTCGAGGACCGGGTGCGCCGGGAGGTACTCCGCGTGGTCGCGGAGGTGGACGCTGCGCTGGCCGTATTCGGGCTGCCCGCAGACTCGTCGGGCCTGCAGGTCGAGGGTCTGCTCGCGCCCCTTCGCCGGCCGAGACTGGAGAATCGGCTGACCACCCTGATGGGAGCCGGTTTCGGCGCCGGCGTCACGCTGACCGTCGGTCGCCTGGTCGCTGCGCTGTGCCCTTCCTGGATGCCCGCGGTGGCCATCGGCTGCGGGCTGATCGGGCTGGTCCTGACAACATGGATCGTCCTGGCTCGGCGGCTGCTGGCCGAGCGGAACGCAGCCGAACGCTGGATGCACGAATCCGTTGCCAATGTCCGACCGGCGCTGGAGGAGCGGGTGCTCACCCGGTTGCTGCTGGCTGAGTGTTCTGCCAAGTAAGTCGGCAGCCAATTAACGGGGAATGTCACAGTCACGTTAATCTTCAACCAAGGATGCCGACCCTCTCCGCTCGGACGTGGACCGGGAGGTGGAAAGGCCTGCTCCTGGCAACAAACCTACGCGGGAGAAACCGATGACTTCAGCGACCATCCCCGGTCTGGACAACGCACCAACCAAGCACGACGGGCTACTGGCCTGGGTCCGGGAAGTCGCCGAGCTCACCCAGCCCGACCGTGTGGTGTTCGCCGACGGTTCGGAAGCGGAGTACCGGCGGTTGTGCGACCAGCTCGTCGATGCCGGGACATTCACCCGGCTCAACGCCGCCGAGGAGCCGGCTTCCTACCTGGCTCGGTCCGCGCCGTCGGACGTTGCGCGCGTCGAGTCCCGGACCTTCATCTGCTCTGAGCGCGAGATCGACGCCGGGCCTACCAACAACTGGATGGCCCCCGACGAGATGCGCGCCACCATGACCGATCTGTACCGGGGATGCATGCGCGGCCGCACCATGTACGTGGTGCCGTTCTGCATGGGACCGCTCGGTGCCGCGGACCCCAAGCTGGGGGTTGAGATCACCGACTCCGAATACGTGGTGGTGTCGATGCGCACCATGACCCGGATGGGCAAGGCGGCCCTGGAGAAGATGGGCGACGACGGTTTCTTCGTCAAGGCGCTGCATTCCCTCGGCGCCCCGCTCGAGAAGGACCAGCAGGACGTCCCCTGGCCGTGCAGCGCGACCAAGTACATCAGCCACTTCCCGGAGACCCGGGAGATCTGGAGCTACGGGTCCGGGTACGGCGGCAACGCGCTGCTGGGCAAGAAGTGTTACTCGTTGCGAATCGCCTCGGCGATGGCCCGCGACGAGGGCTGGCTGGCCGAGCACATGCTGATCGTCAAACTGATCTCCCCGGAGAACAAGGCGTACTACCTCGCCGCCGCCTTCCCGTCGGCCTGCGGCAAGACCAACCTCGCCATGATCCAGCCCACCGTTCCGGGATGGCGCGCCGAGACCCTCGGCGACGACATCGCGTGGATGCGGTTCGGCGACGACGGCCGGCTGTACGCGGTCAACCCGGAATTCGGGTTCTTCGGTGTCGCCCCGGGCACCAACTGGAGTTCCAACCCGAACGCCATGAAGACCATCGCCGCCGGCAACACGGTCTTCACCAACGTTGCGCTGACCGACGACGGCGGCGTGTGGTGGGAAGGCCTGGAGGGCGACCCGCAGCACCTGCTTGACTGGAAGGGCAACGATTGGACGCCGGATTCGGAAGAGCCTGCGGCACATCCGAACTCGCGGTACTGCACTCCGATGTCCCAGTGCCCCACGCTCGCGCCGGAGTGGGATGACCCGCAGGGAGTGCCGATCTCGGCGATCCTGTTCGGAGGACGGCGCAAGACGACGGTGCCCCTGGTCACCCAGGCCCGCGACTGGCAGCACGGTGTATTCATCGGCGCCACCCTCGGCAGCGAGAAGACCGCCGCCGCCGAGGGGCAGGTCGGCACCGTCCGGCGTGACCCGATGGCCATGCTGCCGTTCCTCGGCTACAACGCAGGCGATTACTGCCAGCACTGGCTGGATCTGGGCAAGAACGCCGATGAGTCCAAACTGCCGAAGATCTTCTTCGTCAACTGGTTCCGCCGCGGCGGCGACGGCCGCTTCCTGTGGCCGGGCTTCGGTGAGAACAGCCGGGTGCTGAAGTGGATCGTCGAACGAGTCGAGGGCAAGGCCAGCGGTGTGACCACGCCGATCGGCATCGTGCCCGGTGTCGAGGACATGGATCTGAGCGACCTTGACGTCGCGGCGACCGATGTTGCCGAGGCGCTTGCGGTCGACCCGGCCGAGTGGCGCGCGGAACTGCCGCTGATCGAGGAGTGGTTCGCCTTCCTCGGTGAGAAACTGCCGACCGGCGTGCGCGACGAGTTCGAGGCGCTCAAGCAGCGCCTGTCCGACACCGTCTGAGGCCCCGCGTGCTGGCGGGCAGGAAGTGGGGCGGGGTCGCCTCGGCCGTTGCCATCCTCGTCGTCTACCTGGGTTCGGTCGTCGGCTACTTCTGGCTTGACAGTTCGGCCACCGAGGTGGAGCCAGTCAGCCTTGAGCGCTCCGGTGAGACGGTGGTGCTGGTCGAACTCACCGCCATTCGGCCGGTTGAGGATTCGCTGACCGCTACCGTGCTGGTTCTGCCCGATCGCGCCCTCCTCGATGAGACGGGGGCACTCAAGACCGACCTGGTGGTGCGGCTTTATCCGGCCAACGACTTCGATCAACTGTGTTATCCGAGCGGCCACGTACCGGGCCGGGAACAGACGACGCTGCATCTCTACGGCGACGCCGACCGCTGGCCGTTCGACAACTTCAGAACGGGCACTCTCAGCGCGGACGCCTTCATCGGAAAGTGCGATTCCGACAACTACACCCCGACCCGGGTGGAAGTCGCCGGGTCACTCAACGGCTGGGACATCCACAGCGACCGCCCCGACTCGTTCGGCGCCCCGAATGCCGACGACAACATCACCATCTCGTTGTCCCGAGCCCGTGGCCCGCTGGCGTTGATTGCCGGATTCTGCCTGGTGCTGCTGGCCCTTCCGGCGATCGCGTTCTATGTCTCAATCGAAATGCTGCTCGGACGCAAGGCATTTCAGCCCGCGTTCGGCACGTTCTTCGCCTCGATGCTGTTCGCCGTGGTGCCCATCCGCAATGTGATGCCGGGTAGTCCACCGGCCGGATCGTGGATCGACGAGGCGATCACCCTATGGGTGCTCATCTCGCTGACCGCCGCAACGGTGATCTATGTCGTCGCCTGGGCACGACGGGGCGACTGAGCGGGCAGGCGCCCTCGACCGGCTGTCGTAGAGTCCAGGGCATGCAGATCCGCGAGCATGCGCAGTCCACGCCTGACAAGCCCGCACTCATCCTTCACCCGTCCGGCGAGGTGGTGACCTTCGGCGAGATGGAATCCCGCGCCAACCAACTCGCGCACGCCTTCCGTGCGGCCGGTCTGCGCGAGGGGGATGTGGTGGCGCTGCTCATGGAGAACAACATCCACTTCCACACCCTGATGTGGGGGGCTCGCCGGGCGGGCCTGTACTACGTGCCGATCAACACCCACCTCACCGCGGCCGAGGCGGCCTACATCATCGACAACAGCGCCGCCAAGTCGATCATCGGCTCGGCCACGCTGCTCCCGATCTGCCGCCTGCTTTCCGAGCACCTGCCGAACGGACTGCCCGGGTTGCTGATGATTGCCGACGGTGATCTCGAGGGCTGGCAGAACTACCCCGAATGCGTTGCCGCCCAGCCCACCACGCCGATCGCGGACGAGATCGAAGGCGATCTGCTGCAGTACTCGTCGGGCACCACCGGGCGGCCCAAGGGCATCAAACGCCAACTGTCCCACCTTGCGCCGTCGAAGGCGCCGGGCCTGATGACCGCGCTGGTGTCATTCTGGGGCAACCCCGACGGCGTTTACCTCAGCCCTGCCCCGCTCTACCACACCGCGCCGAACGTGTGGTCGATGACGTTCCAGGCTGCCGGCATCCCCGTTGTGATGATGGAGCGCTTCGACGCCGAGGGCGCACTCGACGCGATCCAGCGTCATCAGGTCACCCACGGTCAGTTCGTGCCGGTCATGTTCACCCGGATGCTCAAACTGCCCGAATCGGTGCGTAATTCGTACGACCTCACCAGCTTGCAGCGGGTCATGCATGCCGCCGCCCCCTGTCCGGTGGAGATCAAGAAGCAGATGATCGATTGGTGGGGGCCCATCGTCGACGAGTACTACGCCTCGTCGGAGGCCCACGGGTCCACCCTGATCACCGCCGAGGAGTGGCTCGCTCACCCCGGTTCGGTCGGTCGGTCGATGGGCGGGGCGTTGCACATCCTCGACGAGGAGGGCAACGAGTTACCTCCCGGCGAAGCCGGGGAGATCTACTTCGACACCGCATCGTCCTTCGAATACCTCAACGACCCGGCGAAGACGGCCGCCACCACCAGTCGACAGGGCTGGCGCACGGTCGGTGACATCGGCTACCTCGATGACGACGGCTATCTCTACCTGACCGACCGCCGGCACCACATGATCATCTCGGGCGGGGTGAACATCTATCCGCAGGAGGCCGAGAACATGCTCGTCACGCACCCCCGGGTGATGGACGCGGCGGTGTTCGGCATCCCCGATGACGAGATGGGGCAGTCGGTCAAGGGTGTGGTGCAACTGGTCGACCACAGCGAGGCCAGTGATGAACTCGGCGAGGAAATTCTGAGCTGGTTACGAGAACGTCTGGCGCACTACAAGTGTCCGCGTTCGATCTCCTTCGAAGCGCAGTTGCCCCGGACCGATACCGGCAAGCTCTACAAGCAGAGCCTGATCGAGAGGTACTCCGCCACCTAGACCCCGCCGCGGGCCACCAATTGGGCGGCGATCACGTTGCGTTGGATCTCGTTGGTGCCCTCGCCGACGATCATCAGTGGCGCATCCCGGAAGTAACGCTCGACGTCGAACTCCGTCGAGTAGCCGTACCCACCGTGTATCCGGACCGCGTCGAGGGCGATCTCCATGGCCGTTTCGGAGGCGAACAGCTTGGCCATCCCGGCCTCCATGTCGCAGCGCGCGCCGCTGTCGTATCGCTCAGCTGCGTAACGGGTGAGCTGACGCGCCGCGGTCAACTTGGTGGCCATGTCAGCGAGGTAGTTGCCGATCGACTGGTGCTTCCAGATCGGCTTTCCGAAACTCTCCCGCTGCTGGGCGTACGCCAGCGCGTCCTCCAGTGCCGCCGTGGCCACCCCCAGTGCCCGGGCGGCGACCTGGATGCGGCCCGTCTCAAGGCCTTTCATCATCTGCGCGAAGCCCTCACCCGGAACCCCGCCCAGTATCGCCGAGCCGGGCACCCGGCAACCCTCGAAGATCAACTCACAGGACTCGATCCCCTTGTAGCCGAGCTTGGGCAGGTCGCGGGAGATGGTCAGACCTTCAACGGGTGACTCCACCAGCAATACCGAGATGCCGGCGTGCTTGGGACTGGCCTGGGGGTCGGTCTTGCAGAGCAGCGCGATCAGTCCCGACCGGCGTGCGTTGCTGATCCAGGTTTTGGAGCCGGTGATGGTCAGCGTTGCGTGGTCGTCGCCGTCCGGCCGGGCGACGCAGGTCATGTTCTGCAGGTCCGATCCGCCACCGGGTTCGGTCAGCGCCATGGTGGCCCGCAGTTCGCCGGTTGCCATCGGCGGCAGGTAGCTCAGCTTCTGCTCCTCGGTGCCGAAGTCCTCCAGCAGCTTGGCCACCACGGTGTGGCCGCCCATCGCACCGGCCAGGCTCATCCAGCCGCGGGCCAGTTCCTGGGTCACCTCGACGTAGCAGGGCATCGACACCGGAGATCCGCCGTAGCGTTCACTGATCGCCAGGCCGTAGATGCCTATCCGCTTCATCTGCTCGATCCAGTTGTGCGGATAGGCGTTGGCGTGTTCGGTCTCGCGCACACTCGGTTTGACCTCCCGGTCAACGAATGCGCGCACCGTTTGAACCAGGAGGGTCTCTTCCGCGTTGAGTTCCGGCATCGCGAACCCATCGTGACACGGCGCTGTTACTACGGCGCTGTTACTGCGGCGCCGGGTGACAGACTGGACCGCTGTGACACCTTTCTTCGACGACCTGGCTGTGGGGCAGGTTCTCGATTGGGCGCCGTCGATGACACTGACCGCCGGCGTCGCCGCGGCCCATCAGGGGATCCTCGGTGACCGGCTGCGGCTGGCGCTGGATGCGGAGTTGGCTCACGCGGTCACCGGCGTGCCGGGCGCCCTGGCCCATCCGGCGCTGGTGTGCGATGTCGCGATCGGGCAATCCACACTGGTCACTGCACGGGTGAAGGCCAATCTGTTCTACCGCGGGCTGAGTTTCCACCGCTATCCGGTGATCGGTGACACCCTGTTCACCCGGACCGAGGTGGTCGGCCTCAAGCAGAACAGCGCCAAGCCGGGCCGTGCGCCGACCGGGTTGGCGGCACTGCGGATGACGACCATCGACCAGGTCGGCCGGTTGGTTCTTGACTTCCACCGGTGCGCGATGCTGCCCCTGAGTCCGGGGGCCGGTGACACCGGGCACGCCGATGACCTGTCCGCGATCGGCGCGGGGCCCGGGTCACAGGTCGACCCGGTCGGACAGTGGGATGCCGCCGCATTCCGTGCACGGGTCCCCGGCCCGTACTTCTCCCCGGACATGGCCGGGTCTGTCCTTCGCAGTACCGCCGACGTCGTCACCTCGGCGCCCGAGCTGGCCCGGCTGACGCTGAATATCGCTGCGACCCATCATGATTTCCGGGCGTCCCCGAACCAGACCCGTCTGGTGTACGGCGGCCACACGATCGGGCTCGCCCTCGCGCAGGCCACCCGACTGTTGCCCAATATCGTGACGGTTCTGACCTGGCAGTCCTGCGAGCACACCGGACCGGTCCACGAGGGTGACACCCTGTACAGCGAACTGCACATCGAGCGCGCCGAGGCCCTGCCGCGAGGTCGCGGTGGCTTGCTGGATCTGCGGTCCCTGGTCTACGCGGTCGGCGAGCCGGACCGGCCGGTTCTGGACTGGCGGTACCGCGTGCTGCACTTCTGAGGCGTGGTTACCGGCGGGTAACGTGGGAGTTATGCCCCTCCATCACCCTGTCGTGGACACGGCCTACGGCCCTGTCCGCGGAATCGACGATGGCAAGGCGTTGTCCTGGAAGGGCGTGCGTTACGCGGCACCCCCGATCGGTGATCTCCGGTTCCGTGCACCCCAACCGCCCGAGCCCTGGACCGAGGTGGCCGACGCCGACACCTACGGCTTCGTCTGCCCGCAACCGCCGGTTCCGAACTTCCCACTTGACCTCGGCGCCCCGGAAAACGAGGACTGTCTATTCCTCAACATCTGGGCACCGCCGGGCACCAAGCCCGGTGACGCCAAGCCGGTGATGGTGTGGATACACGGGGGCGCCTACGTGCTGGGATCCAGCAGCCAGCCGCTCTACGACGGCCGGCGACTCGCGTCCGGCGGTGATGTCGTCGTGGTCAGCCTCAATTACCGGATCGGCGTGTTCGGCTTCCTGGACCTGTCGCAGGTCAGTGATCGGTTCGACTCCAATATCGGTCTGCGTGACGTGCTGGCTGCGCTGCGCTGGGTTCGCGACAACATCGCCGCATTCGGCGGCGACCCTTCTCGGGTTACCGTGTTCGGCGAATCGGCGGGTGCCGGGATAGTGACGACGATGTTGGCCATCCCGGAGGCGGAAGGCTTGTTCGCGGGCGCGATTGCCCAGAGTTCTCCGGCCACCTCGGTGTACGACCAGACCCGCGCTCAACGGGTCACCCGGCAGGTCCTCGATCATCTCGACATCACCGACTCCGACGCCCACCGCCTCACCGAGGTGGGCGTGCCCGCACTGATATCGGCCACCAAGAAGGTTTTCGACGAGGTGCCGGTACGTAATCCGGGCACGCTGGCATTCGTTCCGATCATCGACGGTGATCTATTGCACGACTATCCGGTGATGGTGGCTCGCCAGGGACGGACCCATCCGGTGCCGTTGATCCTCGGGACCAACCGGAACGAGGCGGCGCTGTTCCGGCTGATGCGTTCACCGCTGATGCCGATCACCCCGCGGGCCATCACATCAATGTTCAATGAGATCGCCGCCGAGCAACCCGACCTGCAGTTGCCGACCGAAGAGCAACTCGGTTCGACCTACCGCGGTAAGCGTCGCGTGGTGAGCATCGCCAGCGACGTGGGCTTCCGGATGCCCTCGGTGTGGCTGGCCGAGGGACATTGCCGGGTAGCGCCGGTGTACCTCTACCGCTTCGACTACTCCACGCCGATCATGAAACTACTTCTGGTGGGCGCCGCCCACGCGACCGAGTTGCCTTATGTGTGGGGAACTCTCGGCGCACCGAAGGACGTCACCTTGAAACTGGGTGGGGCCAAACCCGCCAAGGCGCTGTCAAAGCGGATCCGGACCCGATGGACGAATTTCGCCGCCACGGCGAAGCCGGCCGGGCCGGTCGGCGAGCCAGACTGGACGCCGTATCAGGAGGCTGACCGGGCCTGCCTGGTCATGGACCGGACCGACCGCCTCGTCTACGACGCCGACGCCCGCATCCGGGCGGCCTGGGGCACTGACATCCTGCACTTCCGCTGAGCGGTCAGCTCTTGCCTTCGAGCCACTGGGCGAGCGCGTCCTCTAAGGCGGTTGCGACGGGAAGACCGTTGGCGGCGGCCGCTTTCTCGAATCGGTTCAGCAGGTCGGTCGAGACCGAGACATTCACCTTCGAGAGTTGAGGTTCCGACTGGGCCGACGCCGCAGGTGCGACCGGCACATGGCGCAGAGCGTTGGCCTCGATCAGATCGCGCAGTGCCGGTACATCGTGCAGCAGGTTGGTGAGATCGGCGGCCTCGATGCGGAGCACTTCGGCGGGCCCGGTAGTCGTGACGGTCGCCGACCGCAACTGCCCGCGGAGGGCGGATTCGCCGATCACCTCGCCGGGTCCCAGCATGGCGATCTGGTCGCGCCCGACATAAACCTTCACCTCGCCGCTGAGTAGGACGTAACAGGCGTCGGCCGGAGTCTGCTCGTGAATCAGCGGCCACGGCGCCGAGGTCGAATCATGATGTCCCACCGAAACGAGGCGACGGAGGTCGTCGTCGGAGAAATTGCTGAATCCGCTGAACCCGCGCAGCCGAGCGGCGTCGTCGGCTTGCTGCAGTTCGGTCCACTTCTGGTGATCGTTATCGATGGCGGCCATGGCGGAAGTGTAATTTGCGATCAGAGCCTCCGTACGGAGAACGCCGCGGCCCGGCCCTACCCGGTGGGCAGATTCCGGAACGGGGTGTCTTTGTACGGTTCAGGTTCTCTGGGTAGCCCCAACACCCGCTCGCCGACGATGTTGCGCTGGATCTGATCGGTCCCGCCGCCGATCGAGGTGAAGTAGGCGTTGAGCGTACGAAAGGTGACGGCGTCGCCCACCGGGTGGTCCGGACCGGCGAGCATGGACTCCGGCCCGACGATTGCGGTCTGCACCCGGGCGGTTTCATGCAGAATCCGCGACATTGCGATCTTGCCGATCGCCATCAGGGTGGCGGCTTCCGCCCGGTCGCTGGTCGCCTTGGCACGTTGGGTATTCCAGCGATTCACCGCTGAGTAGGCCTCGACCCGGGCGATCTCCTGGCGGACGTGGGAGTCCCCGAGCTTCCCGGCCGACCGGGCCATTCCGATCAGGCTGTCGGCGTCGGGCTTGAGGTCCCGGCTGGCGCGGGAGGTCCGGGCCAGGTCCCCCATCAGCCGCCGCTCGTAGGCCAGCGCCAGCTGCAGCACCGGCCACCCACCGCCGGACTCACCAACCAGGTTGGCGTGCGGGACCCTGGCGTCGGTGATGAACACCTCGTTGAACTCAGACTCGCCGGTGATCTGGTGAATCGGCCGGATCTCCACGCCGGGTTGACGCATCGGGAAGATGAAGAAGCTGATGCCCTGGTGCTTGGGGACGTCCCAGTCGGTCCGGGCCACCAGTAACCCGTAGTCGGCGCGCTTGGCGAAGGACGTCCAGACCTTCTGCCCGTTGACGACCCAGTCGTCGCCGTCACGTTCGGCCCGGGTGCGCAGCCCCGCCAGATCGGAGCCGGCGCCGGGCTCGCTGTAGAGCAGGCACCACCGCGTCTCGCCTCGGACCGAGGGCGGAATCAGCCGATGCTTCTGCTCGTCGGTTCCGAGATCGTGCAACGTGCAAGCCATCAGATCGGAGCGGTCCTGGCCGGCCCCCCTTGCGCCGACAGCCGCGAATTCCGCTGCGACGATGCGGGATTCGGCATCGGTAAGGCCGCGTCCCCACCACCGCGGCTCCCAACTCGGCACCGCCCACCCGGCCTCGAACACCCGCCGCGACCACTCCGCGCGGTCGATCGCGGGATCCCAGTTCTCAGCCAGCCACCGGCGGACCTCGGCCCGGACTTCGGGGGGGACGTCGGAGGGAACACCGCTATCGGTCATGAGATCTCCTCCCGGAGTTTCACATAGCGTTCCCGGTGCCAGGCCGGGTCGCCGAAGATCTGCGCATCGGTGCGCGCCCGACGCAGGTAGAGATGGGCCGGGTGCTCCCAGGTGAAGCCGATACCGCCGTGCACCTGGATATTGGTCGCCGCGGTCGACACGAAGGTGTCCGCGCAGAATGCCTGTGCCAGAGCAAGATCGGTGAACCGATCCGGTTCGGAGGTGTCGAATGCGGCGGCGATATGACGTGCGGACGACAGCGCCGACTGTGCGTCGAGCAGCATGTCGACGCACATGTGTTTGACCGACTGGAAGCTGCCGATCGCGCGGCCGAACTGGTGCCGGCTTCGGGCATAGTCCGCCGCCATCTGCATGACGTGCATCGCCCCGCCGGCCTGCTCGGCGATCAACGCCACGGCCGCCCGATCCAATGCCTCATCAAGGGCCGCCGCTCCTGACTCCGTGCTCCCGACCAGTCGGGCCGGGGTTTCGGCCAGGGTGAGTCGTCCTTGCTTCCGGGTCCGATCGACGGTGGACAACGAAGTCACCGAGAGTCCGGAGGCATCGCGGTCGACCGCGAATATTGCGCTACCGGCGGCGGATTGCGCCGCGACATAGAACCGTGCGGCGGCAGGGGCATCGAGGACATACGTCTTCTCGCCGGTCAACAGCCAGCCGTCGGCGGTCTGGGTTGCGACGGTCGCCGGACGCTCCGGCGGCCTTGCGTCACCCTGCTCGGCGAATGCGACCGTAGTGATCAACTCGCCGGCCGCGATACGCGGGAGCGCCTCGGCGCACTCCGATGTATCGGCAAGGG
>DAIPYT010000083.1:0-5803 GCA_036782595.1 Mycobacterium sp.
GGTACATCGCCTCCTGCTTGGAGTTGCCGTAGATCCCGATCACCACGGAAGCCATCCGGTACAGATAGTTACCGTTGATTTGTTCCCTTGAACCGAACAGGTCCCCCGACTTCACCTCACCGGTATCGATCTTGTCCTTCTTGAAGGTGGCGTACTCTGCCCAGGCATCGGCCATCCCGGCCTTGAACGCCTCGGCCATCTCCGGAGACAGGTTCTCGGAGTTGAACTTTCCATCCCCGGTGAGACCGATCGAGGCGAACCGCGCACGGACGTCCTTCTCGGAATCCAGGACGGGGGCGTACTTGAACTGGAAGTCGAGCAGGTCGAAGAACCGCAGCGAGGTCTTCTGGTCCTCGGGGCTCAACGGTGTCGGCCACTCGATGGCAGGCGCCTCCGGGGTAGTGCTCTTCTTCGAGAACCGCGACAGCGGTTCGGCCTTGTAGCCGGCCTGGATCTTCTGGACGTTCTCCAGATCGTCCGGACCGAGCAACTGGGTCCGGTAGGCCACCAGGGCGAAGTCCGTGTCGGACTTGATGACCTCTTTGACTCCCTCGGGCGTCGCACCGCTCCAACTCGGTCCGGCCAGCAGGTAGAGGCCGCCGTCGTTGCCGGTGGTGCGGCTGCCGACATAGGCGAAGTTGGCCGTGTAGCCGTCGATGAACTGCAGTGAGTAGTAGCGGTCCGTGTCGATGGGCGGGACGAACAGCACGAGTGGCTCCGCCCGCAGATCAGCTCCCAGCATCGAGTACGGGGTGTCCGAGTTCGGGCTCTGGACCGCAGTGTCAGCCGGGGTGAAAACCCTTGCCACACTGTGAACCTGGTTCCACGGACCCTTGTACTCCGGACTGTTGGGGTTGATGAAGTAGGCGTTCTGGACCCGGTAGCTGTCGACCATCGGGAAGCCGTAGATGTAGGCCTCCTTGGCGATCGCACGGGCCTGGTCTGGGGTGACCGGACCGCTGGGCACCGACGGAACCGACGTGGTCTGGGTCACCTGATTGGCGGTGGTACCGCAGCCCGCAAGTGCCGTGATCAGGAGCGCGATGACAAGGGTGATCCAGTTCCGCATGACTCTCCTCGGGGATAACGTCCGCCCAACCTATCGGGGCGGGATCGGAATTTGCTACCGAACACCCAGCAGTGCATCGACTGCGGTGCCGACCAGAGCCGGTGCGCTCGCGTCGCGGCCGCCGTATTCCAGAGCATCGGTAACCCAGCCATCCACGGCGGCAACGACTTTGGGGGTGTCCAGGTCATCGGCGAGATAGCGCCGGACTCTGGCGATGAGGTCAGTGGCGTCGGGTCCGGAGGCCAACGTCATCGCCGAACGCCACCGCCGCAGTCTCGCGACCGCCTCGCTGAGCACCTCGTCGGTCCAGAACCGGTCGGCGCGGTAGTGCCCGGCGAGCAGCCCCAGCCGGATGGCGGCGGGGTCGACGCCCTGGGCACGCAAGGCCGAAACCAGCACCAGATTTCCCCGACTCTTGGACATCTTGTGACCATCCCAGCCGATCATGCCGGCGTGGACGTAGTGCCGGGCGAAGCGACGCTGACCGGTGGCGCACTCCGCGTGGGCCGCCGAGAACTCGTGGTGCGGGAAGATCAGGTCACTGCCACCGCCCTGGACATCGAAGCCGAAACCGATGCGGCTCAACGCTATTGCAGCGCATTCGATATGCCAGCCTGGCCGTCCCGGCCCGAACGGCGAGGGCCAACTCGGCTCGCCTGGACGGTGAGCACGCCAGAGTAGGGCGTCGAGCGGATCAGACTTGCCGGGCCGGGTCGGGTCTCCCCCACGCTCGGCGAAAAGGCGCAGCATGGTGTCGCGGTCGTAGTTGGACTCGTAGCCGAACTGGAGGTCGGCCTCGGCGCGGAAGTACACGTCGGGATGGACCGGGTCGTCGACGACGTAGGCCGCACCGGAGGCCAGCAGCTTCTCCACCATCTCGATCACCTCGTCGATGGCCTCGGTGGCGGCGACGTAGTCCTGCGGCGGAAGCACCCGCAGCGCGGTCATATCGTCCCGGAACAACTGGGTTTCCCGCGCGCCCAGATCACGCCAGTCCACGCCGTCCCGCGCGGCCCGTTCGAACAACGGATCATCGACATCGGTGACGTTCTGCACGTAGTGCACCCGGTGACCGTTGTCCAGCCAGACCCGGTACACCAGGTCGAAGGTCAGGTAGGTGGCGGCGTGGCCGAGGTGCGTGGCGTCATACGGTGTGATCCCGCAGACGTACATGGTGGCGCATGCGCCGGGTACGGTCGGCCGCACCTGACGGTCGGCGCTGTCGTAGAGGCGAAGTTGCGGTGCGCGGCCGGGCACAACGGGGATATCGACGGATGCCCAGGATTGCATCAGCTGGCCAGCCACATGGCGTCAAGCAGCAGGTTGGCGACCTCGGGTCGGCACATCAGCAGATCGGGCAGGTAGGGATCGCGCTGGTTGTAGCGCAGCGGCGACCCGTCCAGGCGGGTCGCGTGCATCCCGGCCGCCTGTAGCACCCCCGCCGGGGCGGCGGAGTCCCACTCCCACTGGCCACCCGCGTGGATGTAGGCATCGACGTCGCCGCGCACCACCGCCATCGCTTTGGCGCCGGCCGAGCCGATCCCGACGAACTCGATGTCGAGGCGATCGCGCAGCAGCCAGAGCACCGCCGGCGGGCGATTGGCACTGGCGGTGATGCGGATCGGACCGGCCGGCGGCGCGGCCGGCGCGGTCACGGTGTCGCTGCGATGAACTTCGCCGAGGGCCGGCAAGGCCACTGCCGCGTCGGTGATCACACCCTCACCCGGCGCGGCGCCGGGCGTGCGCTGCCACAGCGCAATGTGAACCGCCCAATCCTCGCGCCGCGGCATGGAGAACTCGCGGGTGCCATCCAGCGGATCGATGATCCACACCCGGTCGGAATGCAACCGGGCCAGGTCGTCGTAGGCCTCTTCGGAGAGCACCGCATCCCCGGGTCGCTCGGCGGCCAGTCGGCGCAGCAGTAGCTCATTGGCGCGAATATCGCCCTCGTCCCCCAGCGCGGGCGGGAAGTGGTGGCCCACCTCGTCACGAACTGACAGCAGCAGCCGTCCCGCCTCGTGCGCCAGGTCGGCGGCCAGCTCGGCGTCGGTGCGACTCACCTAGCCAGTATTGCCGAATCGCCCCGCGCAGTCGCCTGTGACCCCGCGGCCCGGCGGGTAAGTTTGCTTGGCATGCGCACTCTGATTACCGCGGGAACGCTGGCGACGGCGGTTGCCGTAAGCATGTCCGGCTGCAGCTCGGCGAAGGCGTCGGACCCGCTGACCGGAACAACCTGGCAGTTGACCAGTATCGAGTCGATGAGCGACGAACAGCCCACCACGACCATCGAGGACCCGGCCAAGTACACGGTGACCTTCGGTCAGGACGGCCAGGCCGGCTTTCGCGTCGACTGCAATCGCGGCAACTCCACCTGGAAGACCAACGAGGGCGCGACCGACTCGGGAACCATGATGTTCGGGCCGATCGCGCTGACCCGGATGATGTGCCCGCAACCGTCGGCGGACGCCAAGGTCGCTGCGGCGCTGGGCCAGGTGCGCAGTTACCTGCTCTCCGGCGGGAAGCTGTCCCTGTCCATGGAGGCCGACAGCGGCATCATGCACTGGGAACCGATGCCCGCCGGGCAGTAGCGGCCAGGCAGTCGTGATCTAGAAGGCGGGCCAGGGCAGCGGTCGGCGGCCGGCCGGGCTCGGCATCACCGGATCGTCCAGCAGTGCCCGCAACCGGCGGCGCAACGCAGCGAGTTCGGCGCCGGTGATGTGCTTGCGAAGCCGGCTTCCCAACTTGCCGCCCAGTCGGTCGTCAAGAGCACGCAACCCCTCGAGTGCATCGTCGTCGACCGGTTCGCCGGCCCACCCCCACAGCACGGTGCGCAGTTTGTCCTGCACGTGCAGGGAGATACCGTGATCCACTCCGTACACCGCGCCGTCCAGAGCGGTCAGAATATGCCCGCCCTTGCGGTCGGCGTTGTTGACGATCAGATCGAAGACGGCCATCCGGTGCAGTTGGGGGTGATCGGCGTGCACGAGGGTCACTTCGTCACCGGCGTAGTCGTAGGCGGTGAGGATCGAAATGTAACCCGGCGGAACACGATCGGCGGGGCACAGATCGACCAGCGCCGCAGGGTTCGGCTCCTCGGATTGATCCACCCACATCTGCACCATCCCGGTTCCGGCCGGACCCTCGCGAATGACTGTGTGCGGCACTACATCCCAGCCCAGAGCCTCGGAAATCAGGAAGGCGCCGTACTCCCGGCCCGCCAGGGTGCCGTCGGGGAAATCCCACAGCGGCTGTTCGCCGGCCACCGGTTTGTAGACGCACTGCACGACCTGGGACTCCAGCTTCGCCTCACACAGAAAGGTGGCATTGCTCGCTGATCGGATCCGGCCCACGACGGACAACTCCCCATGCAGCAGAGTTTCCTGCGGCGTGTTCGTCACGAGTCGGTGTCGTCCCCGGCGTCGCCCGGTTGGCCGGCGGAACCGTAGAGCGGATAGCGCCGATATCCATTGGTGCGCACGCAGAGATGACCTTCAGGATCCAGCGGTTCGTCGCATAACGGGCATGGCGGCCGGCCGGCGGAGATCACCCGTCGGGAACGTGCGGCGAACTGCTGCGCGGACTCCGGGGACAGAAATACCCGCACGGCGTCGGGACCTTCGTCGGAGTCATCGAGGATCACCGAGGCATCGAAGGCTGTGTCGCTGACGGCGAGCAACTCCACCACCACGCTCTCCGCCTCGGCATCCCAGCCCAGGCCCATGGTTCCGACCTGGAATTCGGCGTCGACCGGGGTGAGCAGTGGGTTGAGGTCCTCCACCTCGGCATCCGGCGGTAGCGGAGTGCCGAACCTCCGGTTGACCTCGGCAAGCAGGGCGCCGATCCGCTCGGCCAGCACCGCCACCTGTTGCTTTTCCAGCATCACCGACACCACCCGCTGATCGTGAACGGCCTGCAGGTAGAACGTCCGGTTCCCAGGCTGGCCCACCGTGCCGGCGACGAACCGGTCCGGTGTGCGGAAGACATGGATTGAGCGGGTCATGGTCACATCCAAAATACCGGCTTGACGCGGCCGTCTTCAGTCGGTCGATCCGCCGACGACGGCGTCGCCGGCCGGAGTTGCTTCGGCGGGGCGGGCGACGGCGTGCAGCGCCGCGGCCAACTGGGCGCCGGTGTGGTTGACGTGCACGACGAAGGGACGCAATTCGGTGTAGCGGATCACACTCATCGACGCCGGGTCGGCGGTGATGCGCTGGAAGGCATCCAGGTGGGTTCCCAGAGCATCGGCCAGCACCGCTTTGATCACGTCGCCGTGGGTGCAGGCCACCCACAGCGCATCGCCGCCGCACTCGGTCGCGAGCCTGCGATCGTGTTCACGCACCGCGGCCACCGCCCGCGCCTGTACCTGGGCCAGGCCCTCACCGCCGGGAAACACCGCCGCGCTGGGCTGCTGCTGGACAACCGACCACAGTGGTTCCTTGATCAACTCGCCCAGTTGGCGGCCGGTCCATTCCCCGTAGTCGACTTCGATGAGCCGCTCCTCGACGACGGGTTCGAGTCCCAATGTGGCGGCCAGCGGTTCCAGCGTCATGCGGCAGCGCAGCAGGGGTGACCGGATCAGGGCTTTGATCGGCAGGCCCTCAAGACGTTCGACCAGCGCCGCGGCCTGGGCGGTGCCCTTCTCGTCGAGTTCGACCCCCTCGGAGCGGCCGGCCAACGTGTGGGCGGTATTGGACGTCGACCGACCGTGGCGGAGCAGGATGACGGTCATGTCGC
>DAIPYT010000083.1:5903-12479 GCA_036782595.1 Mycobacterium sp.
TCATGTCGCAGACACCACCCCGGTGGCGAGCAGCACCATCAGAGTGAGCGCCAGGATCACCCGGTAGCCGACGAACCAGTACATCGCGTGGTGGGTCAGAAAGCGCAGCAGCCAGGCCACCGCGGCGAAGCCGATGACGAACGTGATCACCACCGACACCGCCAACTGCGCCCCGGTTGCGCTCATTCCTTCGCTTACCGGGTGGAACGCGTCCGGCAGCGAGAAGATGCCGGATGCGAAGACCGCCGGAATGGCAAGCAGGAAGCCGAATCTCGCCGACAGCGGCCGATCGAGGCCGCGGATCAGACCCGCGCTGATCGTCGCCCCCGATCGCGATACCCCGGGCACCAGCGCCAGGCACTGGGCAATACCGACGAAAAGACCGTCGCGCCAAGTGAGTTGGCCGATATGGCGGTCCTGTCGGCTGAAATACTCAGCGGCGGCGATCACCGCGGAGAACACCAGCATCGCGGTCGCGATGACCCACAGGTTGCGAACGTCGGATCGGATGAGGTCCTTGAACAGCAGTCCCAGTACCGCGATCGGGATGGAACCGATGATGACGTACCAGCCCAGCCGGTAATCGGGGTTGTCGCGGTGGGCCTTCACCAGCAGCCCGTTGAACCAGGCTTTGAGGATCCGGACGATATCGCGGAAGAAGTAGACCAGCACCGCGGACTCGGTACCCAGCTGCGACACGGCGGTGAACGAGGCGCCCGCGTCGCCCTGGAAGAACAGTTTGGAGGCAATCGCCAGATGACCCGAGGATGAGACCGGCAGGAACTCGGTGAGTCCCTGAATGATCGAGAGAACCACGACCTGCAGCCAGGACATCGGCGTCACATCCACGCCGCTGACCGTACCCGCGTGGGACCGGACAGCCGCAGTCAGCGCACCGGCGCGGCGACGGCGACGGCGTCCCGGACCGCCGCGGACAAGCTCCTCGCGTCATCGACGTCGACACCGGCCAGTTCACGGGTTTCGGTGGCGATCACGTCCTCGGGCAGCGGCACCGGCACGGCCCGGCGGGGACGGTAGATCTCCACCACCAGCTGTCCGCGGTGCACGCGGAAAGAGAAGCTGCGGCCGTCGCCCAACCGGCCGAAACCGCTGGCGAACAAGCCCGTGATGATGTCTTCAACGACGAACTCGGCACTGGGCAACTGCGAGGCGACCGCCAGCGTCATGGCTTCACCATAACCGAGGTTACGGCCGTATGGGCGTAATCCGGAATCCTGGGGTGCAGGAAAGTGCACCTAGAATCCGAAGCGACATCCCGCACGACCGACATATCGGGGGCTCAGCTTTTGCCGCCTTTCCCGCCTTTGCCATCTTTGCCGGAGCACCGAATCCGCGTTGCGGCGCGCCGCACCGCGGCCGGAGTGCTTGCGGTGGCCCTCGTTGCCGGCGGATGTAAGTCCAATCCGCTGGACAGCCCCCCACCCACCGTCGAGCCGGCCCGGGCGGCCACCTCTCCCCCCACGACCAGCGCTCCGGCGGGTCAGGTCCTGCCACTGGCCGGTGATCTGCAGGCCGCGGTCGTGGCCGGCGGGTCGTTGGTGGTATTCGCGCCGCGAGCCCTCACCGTCTTGGACTCCTCCGGCCGATCCCGTCCTATTCCGCTGCCGGGGCCGGCCACGGCCATCGCCACCGACGGACGCGCTACCGCATATGCGGCCACCCGGGGAGGTTTCTTCGTCGTCGACCTGGCCCGGGGGACGGCCACCCTGACGCAGATAGCCGAGGCGCCCGATGCCGACTTCACCGCGATTGCGCGCCGTTCCGACGGCAGGCTGGTGCTGGGCAGTTCCGACGGCGTGGCCTACACCTTGACCGAGGACATGCGTGTGGCCGGCGATGCCGCGATCTTCGCGCGGGTCGACGCCATCGCCGCACAGGGTGACACCGCCGTCGTTCTCGACCGCGGGCAGACCTCGGTGACCGCACTTAAGCCCGACGGTTCAAGGGCGCAGGCGCTGCGGGCCGGACTGGGCGCGACGACCATCACGGCAGACCCGGCCGGGCGGGTGCTGGTGGCCGACACCCGCGCCGGGCAACTGTTGGTATTCGGGGTGGACCCGCTGATCGCACGGCAGGCCTACCCGGTCGGCGAATCGCCGTACGGGATCGCCGGTTCGGCCACCCTGGCATGGGTCTCGCTGACAGCATCCAACACCGTGGTTGGCTACGATCTGGCTACTGGTATTCCCGTGGAGAAGGTGCGCTATCCGACCGTGCAGCAACCCAATGCGCTGGCCTACGACGAGCAGTCGGGCACCTTGTATGTGGTGTCCGGCAGCGGTGCTGGCGTGCAGGTGATCCGCAACGCAGCGAGTCCGCCGTGAGTGCGGCCTACCGCGGCCGGATGCCCGCCGCCTGGGAGGCTGCGCTCACCGACGACTACGAGTGGATTCCACTGCGACTGCCTCCCGACGTCACCCGCATCACTGCCTCGACACGGTTGTCCATCGAGGCCGAGTACCGCGGGTGGGAACTGACCCGGGTGCGGCTCTATACCGACGGGAGCAGGCGGGTGTTGTTGCGGCGCAAGAAGACTCGTCTGGACAATCCGGCCGGACCGCCCACCGATCAGCCGGCGCTGTGATTTACGACGCGCTGCGCCGGTTGTTGTTCGCCGCGCCCCCCGAACGTATCCACACGCTGGTGTTCGCCGCGCTGCGCGGCGCCACCGCGACCGGTGTGAGCCGCCGCGGCCTGCGACGCAACCTTGCACCGCGGGATCCGATCCTGGCCAGCACGGTGTTCGGGGTGCGATTCCCCGGACCGTTGGGCCTTGCCGCCGGATTCGACAAGGACGGACTGGGCCTCGACACCTGGGGGGCGTTGGGATTCGGATACGCCGAAATCGGGACCGTGACCGCTCAACCGCAGCCCGGCAACCCCGAGCCACGGCTGTTCCGGCTGCCGGCCGACCGGGGTCTGCTCAACCGGATGGGTTTCAACAACCGCGGCGCGGGGGAACTGGCCCTTCGGCTCACGCACCACTGTCCGGATGTGCCGATAGGGGT
Organism: Mycobacterium sp.; assembly: GCA_036782595.1. Lineage (GTDB taxonomy): Bacteria > Actinomycetota > Actinomycetes > Mycobacteriales > Mycobacteriaceae > Mycobacterium. The sequence continues at coordinate 8,933 of DAIPYT010000083.1, forward strand.
CAACATCGGCAAGTCCAAGATCACCCCACCCGAACGGGCTGCCGAGGACTACGCCGCCAGCGCCCGCCTGCTGGGTCCGCTGGCCACCTATCTCGTGGTCAACGTCAGCTCCCCCAACACCCCGGGGCTGCGCGACCTGCAGGCCGTTGAATCGCTTCGGCCGATACTGTCCGCCGTACTGGCCGAGACCACCGCGCCGGTCCTGGTGAAGATCGCACCGGATCTCTCCGACGACGACGTCGACGCGGTGGCCGACCTCGCGGTGGAACTCGGCCTGGCCGGGATCGTCGCGACCAACACCACGGTCTCCCGGTCCGGACTACGCACGCCACATGTCGAGGACCTGGGCCCCGGCGGAGTTTCCGGCCCACCGGTGGCGCACCGGGCGCTGGAGGTACTGCGCCGGTTGTACCTGCGGGTCGGTGACCGGCTGGTGCTCATCGGCGTCGGTGGTATCGAAACCGCCGACGACGCCTGGGAACGCATCACCGCCGGAGCCGCACTGCTCCAGGGCTACACCGGTTTCGTCTACGGCGGCGGACTGTGGGCCAAGCACATTCACGACGGCCTGGCCACCCGCCTTCATGCCGGTGGTTTCTCCTCGCTCAGTGAAGCGGTGGGCAGTGGGAGCTCAGCGGCCCGTTAGCCCGACCTGGCTTAGTTCTGCCCGCTAGGCGTTCTGCCCGCTAGGCGTTCTGCTCGTAGGTGCCGTGGATGACAGCCCGAGCGATGGCCGTCATGAACACGTTGAAACCCAGGTAAGCCGGGCTGGCGTCCTCATTGAGATCGAGCTTCTCGACGCTGAGGGCATGCACGGCAACGAAATACCGGTGGTAACCGTGGCCGGCCGGCGGAGCGGCCCCGACAAAACGGCGCATCCCGGCGTCATTACACAGGGTCAACGCGTCACCGGGCAGCAACGACCCGTCGCCGACACCGGCGGGCAGCTCGGTGACAGTCGCAGGCAGGTTGGCCACCGCCCAGTGCCAGAAGCCGGACGCCGTCGGCGCATCCGGGTCGAACACCGTGACCGCGAAACTGCGGGTCTGCTCGGGGAAACCCGACCAGCTCAGCTGCGGTGAGACATCCTCGCCGCCGGCTCCCATGATGCCGCTGACCTGTGCATTCTTCAGTGGCTGGCCGTCGGTGATGTCAGCGCTCGTCAGCGCGAAGCCGGGCAGCTCGGGCAGGAAGTCGTACGGGTTGTACGGAAAAGCCATGGCAGATCGCTCCTACTTTCGAAAAAATCCAGCTCGTGTTCATGAGTCTTAGCAGTTCAGCAGGAAGCGCTCAAGCACCCTAGCGCCGAACTCCAGCGCATCCACGGGCACCCGCTCGTCGACACCATGGAACAGTGCGGCAAAGTCCAGATCCGGCGGCAGCCGCAGGGGGGCAAAACCGAAGCACCGGATACCAAGGCGGGCAAATGCTTTCGCGTCGGTGCCGCCGGAGAGCATGTAGGGAACGGTGCGGGCCTCCGGGTCGACGGCAAGAATGGCGTCATTCATCGCCTCGACCAGATCGCCGTCGAAAGTGGTCTCGTAGGAGGGCAATTCGGAGATCCACTCGCGTGTCACGTTGGGGCCGATGAGTTCATCGACCTCACGCTCAAAGGCCGCCTGTCGGCCGGGCAGCACCCGGCAGTCGACGACAGCCTCGGCGGTGGCCGGGATCACGTTGGCCTTGTAACCGGCCTTGAGCATGGTCGGGTTGGCGGTGTCACGCAGGACGGCGCCCAACATTCGGGCCATGGGACCGAGTTTGGCGATGGCACCCTCCAAGTCCTCGCCGTCGAAGTTCAAACCGGTTTCTTCGGAGACCACGGTGAGGAACTGGGCGACGGTTTCGGTCATCACCAGCGGGAACTGGTGATTGCCCAGTCGCGCAACGGCATTGGCAATGAGAGTCACGGCGTTGTCGTCGTGAACCATCGAGCCGTGCCCGGCGCGCCCCCGCGCACTCAGCCGCATCCACAGCAGACCCTTTTCGGCGGTCTCGATCAGATACAGCCGCCGCTCGCCGCCGTCGCGTCGAGACACGGTGACCGAGAAGCCGCCTACTTCCCCGATCGCCTCGGTAACGCCGGCGAACAGGTCGGGCCGGTTGTCCACCAGCCAGTGGGCGCCGTACTTGCCGCCGTGTTCCTCGTCGGCGACGAAGGCGAAGACGAGGTCGCGTGGCGGCACCACACCGGCGCGTTTGAAATGCCGGGCGGCCGCCAGCATCATGCCGCACATGTCCTTCATATCGACCGCGCCGCGACCCCACACGTAGCCGTTGGACACCGCTCCGGAGAACGGGTGCACACTCCAGTCGGCGGCCTCGGCTGGAACAACATCGAGGTGCCCGTGGATGAGCAGCGCCCCGCGGGACGGATCCGAGCCGGGAAGTCGCACAAAGACGTTAGCCCGGTCAGGCGCGCCGGACTCGACGTACTCGGCCCGGTAGCCCACCTCCTCCAGCTGGCCGGCCACCCATCGGGCGCACTCGGCCTCACCCTTGGTGGTGGCTGGGTCCCCGGTGTTGGACGTGTCGAAGCGGATCAGCGCGCTGACGAGTTCGACCACCTCCGCGGCCACGTCGTTAAAGCTCTCCCGCGTCACGTTCCTTTCCTACCACTGCCGCGGGCAGCGGGCAGCGGGCAGCGCTGACCCTCTTATCACATCTTTAACTCCAATCACATTTACAACACGCCGAACATGTTGTTTTATTACACCGATGAGGAGCCGGAAGCCTGCGATCGCGGCACTGTTGTGCATGACCGCGCTAACTCCCGTAGTCGGGGCCTGCGCCACCACCACTGCCGGCACTGCGATGCCTGCCGCGGCTCCGCCGAGTGCGACCGCCGAGAACCTGGCCGATCTGCTGCTCCCCGCCGCTGATGTCGGTGGGGCGCTGTCCGCGGACAACATGGTGGTGACCCGCGATGTCGCAGCGCTGTGGGTCGACAGCACGCGGGTAGCTGACGGAGTCGGCTGCCTGGCCGTCAGCGGCGCCGCACAGCGCGGGGTTTACGCCGACAGTGGGTGGACCGCCGTGCACGGACAGGTCCTGCGCGATCCCCCGACGTCACCGGCGTGGTCGCACTTCGCCACCCAGGCCGTCGTGCTGTTCAACTCGGCGCGGACGGCCGGCGACTTTCTGGCCCGCTCCCGCGATACCTGGGCGAGTTGTTCCAACCGCGAACTGACCTACCGGCAGCAACTGGCACCCGATCAGGTCTGGTCAATCGGCCCGGTCGGCGTGGAGGGCGGTGTCCTGACGGTCGCACGTGAGGAGCGCAGCCCACAGCGGTGGTTCTGCCAGCGGGCGCTGACCGTCCACGGCCAGGTGGCCGTTGACGTGGAGGCTTGCGCGCTCGACGCTCCCACCACCGCAGCCGTGACCATCGCCCGTTCAATCGCCGATCGGATCGGTCCGGCGTAAGACTGCGGTTTGGGCACAGGAGTTGCTATCCGATAGCCTTAATCGCCCACCGCAGGTGGGCTCACCCGGTCCGAGTGGCGGAATGGCAGACGCGCTAGCTTGAGGTGCTAGTGCCCTATTA
>DAIPYT010000084.1:0-12458 GCA_036782595.1 Mycobacterium sp.
AGCCCGTGTATGGTCGCTTGACCACGACACGACGGAGGTTTCAAATCCCTCCGCCACCGCCATTTTGACCCGGCCTGTATGCGCGGCCGGGGCGTAACCAGTTCAGCCGACGGCTTGCAGCCCGGTGGCGGCGGCGACGGCCGCGCCGGCGAAGTCGCTGTCACGAAGTCGCGGTTCGACCTTGTCGCGCCGCAGGTCATTGACGGCCTGCTCCGACCCGTTTGAGGCGGCCGTTGCGACCAGGAAGGCATACTTCCGCTGCTTGGTCGCGATGGCGAGGATGGCGTCCCGGTCCCCCATCCTGGTGAGGGAACTGGTCTTGCGGGCCCACTCCCCGGGTGGACCGTCGAAGGCGTCGACGTACACCACCCACAGCCGGATGTCGCGGGCCGTTTGAAGGCTCTTGACGGCAGATTTCACCTCGACGGTCTGCTCGCTGGTCAGCGCCCCGGCGGAATCGGTGACGGCCTGGCTGAGTCTCATGGGCGCCGTCGCCGCTGCCGGAGCCTGAGATCCCCCGGGCGCCGGAGGTGCCTGAGACCCCCCAGCCGCCGGTGATGCTGACTGAACCGTCTCCTGGCTCGTGGCCGCGGTGCCGTCATTGGGGAGAAGCGCTTTGACACCGACGCCGATCCCACCCACGAGCGCCAGCCCGGCGAGGATGACGGCAATCCGCTTCGGCCAGACATACTTGATCGGCGGGGGCGTCCCGCGGGACGGCTCGGGTAGGGACCCGGGGTACGGCGGCGTGCTCACCGTTGCGCTCCGATCACTTAGCGGAATCCGCCGATCATAGGTGTCAGCCCGGGACCTTCACCGGCTTGGGTGCCTTCCACTGTCCGTCGAGGGCTTCAGGCTTGGGCGAGTACAGCCGCATGTAGAGCGTGAAGGGTCCGGGTGGGGCGGGCAGCCAGTTGGGCTCCTTGTCCGGGCCCGGCGAGGCGTTCTGGATGTAGATGGTCAGGCCGCCGTCGGGGTTCTTGACTAGGTCGGGGAGCATGGGCGAGTTGATCAGATAGCGGTTGATCGGGTTGGCCACCAGCAGACTCTCGGGGAGCTTGTACATCGTCACCGACCAGAACGCATTGACCGGCGGCAGCTGGCCGGGTGCGAAGGTCAGGGTGTAGTTGTCGGCTCCGTTCAGCGGCGCGCCGTCTGAGTCGGTGGACAGCACCGGATACATCGCTTCGCTGCTGGAGTTGCCGTAGATGCCGAGCACCGCGGCGGCCATCCGGTACAGGTAATTGGTGCCCAGCTGCTCCCTGGTGCCGAACACCTGACCGGAGGTGACCTGGCCGGTGTCGATCTTGTCCTTCTTGAAGGTGCCGAATTCGGCCCAGGCATCGGCCATCCCGGCCTCGACGGCCTTGCGGATTTCCGGGGTGAGCTCATCAGCGTTGAAGCCGCCGTCCGCGGCGATGCCGAGGGTGGCGAACCGGTCCCGCAGTTCCTTCTCCGAGGGCAGGGTCGGGGTGAACTGCATTGCGGCGTTGAGGATTTCGAAGAACTTCGGCGAGGTCTTCTGCTCCTCGGGGGTGAGCGGTTTGATCCAGTCGACCGGAGGCGCCGGCGGCGGAGCAGGCTGGTTCAGGAACGCTGACAGCGGCTGCGCCTGGTACCCGGCCTGGATCTTGGTCACGTTGGGCAGATCGTCGGGCGAGAACAATTGGGTGCGGTAGAGCACGAAGACTCCGTCGGTGTCCGATCGGATCACTTCGTCGACGCCGGCCGGCTTGTCGCCCTTCCAGCCCGGCCCGGCCAGCAGGAACTTGCCGCCGCCGTTGCCGGTGGTGCGGGTGCCGACATAGGCGAAGTTGTAGGTGTAGGCGTCGATGAACTGCAGCGAGAAATAGCGGCCGTCCTCGATCGGCGGAACCGTCAACACCAGCGGTTCGGCCCGTAGATCGGCCCCGAGGAACGAGTACGGGGTGTCCGAGTTCGGCGTCTGGATCGCGGTGTCGGAGGGTGTGGACACCCGCGCGGTGTTGTGGACCTGATTCCACTCGCCCTTGTACTCGGGTCCGTTCTTGTCGACGAAGTAGGAGTACTGGATGCGGTAGCTGTCGACCATCGGGAAGCCGTAGACATAGGCCTCCTTGGCGATCGCGCGGGCCTGCTCCGGGGTCACCGGTGCGTTCATGGAGTTCTCCTTCGGCGTGCCGCTGCAACCTGCGGTCATCGCGATCAACAAGATGGCGGCGACAAGCGCACGCATGGGGGCACGCATGAGGGCACGCATGGGGACACGCATGGGGACACGCAACGTCATTCGACGACTTCGAAGTCGGGCAGGCTGAACGTCTTGTCGAAGAACGGTTGCAGCGGGGCGTAGAGGCGGAAGTAGACGAACCAGCCGTCGTCTCCGACGGTCTTCATGTAGTTCTTCTCGAAACCCTCGGGGGCCTTGGCGCCGACGTAGAGGTCGACGCTGCCGTCGGGATTCTTGACAAGGTCGGGCAGCCGGCTGTCCAGGTTGGCACTGCGGATGTCGGTACCGCCGTTGTCATAGGCGCGGCGGGTGTTCTCGCTGTAGAGCGTCAGCGCCCAGAACTGGCCCACCGGAACGTCTTTGGGCACCTTCAGCCGGTAGGTCTTGTCGGCGCGCAGCAGGTTGCCCTTCTTGTCGCGTTTGGTGGTCATGTACACCTGCCCGGCGCCGACCGTCGGGTTGATCATGCCGGTGCTGGAACCCACCGCCTCGTAGAACCAGGTGACCCGCTCGTCGAGCTCCATCCGGTCCTCGGTCTCCTGCTCGAGGGAGAAATCGAAACTCTTGTACCAGGACGTCCCGGGCCAGTAGGGCTCGGCGAAGCGCGGATTGACCTGCAGGTTGCGTGCCATCAACTCGCCCATCGCCGCGCCCTTGAGCAGGATGCTCTGCTGGCGTTCGTCGGGGTCGAAGGACTTACCCTTCTCGATGCCCAGCGGCAGCAGCATCGCCATCCAGGCCTTGTCCACCGGCCGGACCGGTTCGGTGTCGACGACAGCGGCCAGGGCGCGCCAGTAGTCCAGGCCGCGCGGCGCGGTGGCGCTCCACTCGACGTCTTTGTCCTCGATGAACCGGGAGGTCGCAAGCGGCTGACCGACCCGGCCCATCTTCATCGCTGACTTGAACAAGTCGTAGTAGGCCGGATCCTTGTCGAGGATGCGCAGCAGCACCCCGATGTTGTTGGTCGCACTCTGGCGCACGTAGTAACCGGGCTTGTCGAACTTCGCCGGGTCGTCAGCGGGCCCGACGATGATGTACTTGCCGCCCTTGCCCTGATCCGGGCCGGTTAGACCGAGATCGGCAACCGGGCGCTGCCAGAAGTCCATAACGCCGCCGGCGGTCTGCCCGGCCGGGTACTCGATCTCCAGCGGGCCCTTCTCCAGGCTGAGGAAGTTGAAGATGTAGGGCGTTGTCAGGTTCGCCGTGACGATGCCCCGCTTCTCCTTCAGCGAGCGCAGCACGACGAAATCGGTCTCGCCGGTGACGCCGTACGCCTGCGCCTGGCGGTCACGCCAGGTGGCCACGCTGACCAGCGGAGTGCTCCACAGGTAGGACTGGGCGGCCCGCTGGTAATCCATTTCGTCATAAAGCCGCTGAGAGGCGTCGTCGTCGAAGTACGTGTTGGTCAGCGCGATATCGCCGATCGGGGTGGCGATGACCTCGTTGCCGTGCAAGGTGGCCTTCTCCAGCGGCGTACCGGATGACATGGTTGTCTCGCTTCCCTGGGTGGTTGTCTTCGTGTCATTACTGCCGCACGCCGAAACGGCCGTGGCGCCCAACGTTAACGCCGCGGTCGTGGCGACACCGCCGCCGAGGAACCGCCGCCGAGAGGTCGCAGCCGGAACGGCGAGGGTCAGCGACCGGAGTTCGTTGACATCAGACATGGGGGCCTTCCTCCGACGGGCTTGTGAGTGTCTTCCAGGCCGACTGCGCGCAATGGTCGCCGGACTCGGCCGAGCCAACAATGTCGTGGGGAACAAAGAAACGCCGTCGCGTTGTCGGCAGGAACTATTCGTGCCCCCGCTAGGCGGGGAACGCCTCCTCGATCGACTCGCACGTGACCAGGACCGCGGTCAGGTTCATCATCTCGAGGACTCCAGCAACTGACTTGGTCGGCGCCGCGAGGCGCAGATCACCCCCGGCGCTTCGCGCCGACTTGAGTCCGAAGATGAGCGCCCCCACTCCGGACGAGTCCATCGACGTGACGCCGGATAGATCGACCACTACGCGGGTTGCTCCAGCTTGGAAGAGACCAGCCAACTGCCGGCGTAGGGCTTCAACCGTGTGGAAATCGAGTCGGCCCGTCGCCGCCACCACCGTCGCCCCCGAAGACGTGAGGCTGGTGCGGTACGCGGAATACAGGGAAGGCTTCTCGAAGCTCCCATCGATCGGGGTCGCGATGAGCTCATTGCCGTTCACGATGGCCTTCTCCTTGTGGCTAAGCACTGCGGGGCAACACGAGCTTGTTTCGCGCTCGATGGTCGCCCGGGTTTGGTGCAAGGACCAATGGTATTCGGAACAAAGAAACGCCGTTGCGTTGTTGGCCGGAACTATCCGTCCCCCGCCATCCCTGTGCTGGCCCTATCTCCCTCTATCTCCGCAATACCAAGAACGCTGATGATCTCCAGCGCCAACTCGAGCTGGAACCGCCGCTGGTTGATCCCATGGCCGAGCCTCTGTTCGGCCTGGCGGATGCGGTATCGAACGGTGTTGGCATGCAGGCGAAGCAATTCACCGGTTGCCGCGGCGTCGCCGCCTTGCTTCAGGTAGGCGCGCAGAGTGTCGCGAAGCCGTCGCGCCGCGTGCTCGGAGCCGACGAGGTCGCCCAATTCACGCCGCACGAATGCGGCCCGGGTGTCGTCGGAGAGAATTCCGGCCGCGAGGCAGGCTATCTCGACGTCCTCGTAGCGGACCACGGGAGCGTCGTAACGTTCCGCGACGGCGAGTGCCGCGATCGCTTCTGAATGCGCGAGGCGAAACCCGGGCACGCCGGCGTGACACATTCCGAGGGTCATACGGACAAACCGGGGGAGCTCGAAGGCGGCTCCATCAGCCGACAACATGGAAGGCTGCGAGGTCCAGCACCACGCCGAGCGTGCGCCGCTCGAGATGACCAGCGGCTTTCCGCCGCCGAGTGCGGTGCTGACTGATCCCGCGGATAGCTTGAGCAGGTGTCGTAACTCGTAATCAGGGACGGCGTCATCAACCCGAAGCGTGAAGGCGATGTGATACTGCCGCAGGGGATATCCGAGAGTTGTTGTAGCAGTGTCGACATCGATCGACTGCTTGGCGAGGATCGCTTTCACGATTCCGGTGCGCCGAGCGAGTGCTCCGCGCTGCCATTGCTCGCGCTCATCGTTGAACACCGGGATCAACGACTCAATCACGGTGTCGATCCACTGGGTCGCGTGCGACCAGAATCGCAACAGGACAGCGGATCGCAGATCCGGGTCCGTGACTTGAGTCCGCAGCAGATCAGTGATGAAGTCCCAGGTTGAGCGCTGGCCGATACGGTACGCCGACAGCAGCACCGGCAGATCGAAGCCGCGTCGCGCAAGCGTCCGCGCGAAGTCGAGGATGGGCGGCGCCGGCTGGACGTCGAACGTCTCACGGTTCATGACCGTAAGAAAACCCTTCCAGTGGGAACGGGTGCTCGCTTCCAATTCGGGCCGAAGCGTCGGATCGCGTAACTCCGGCACACCCTCGACGATGCGGCCATTCACCACGGCAACCAGGCGGTCGAGAGTCTCCGGATTCTCGGAGGCGCGGCCGAAGTCGTCGAACCACTGCTGCTCAGCTGCCTCCTGGTTCTGGATCACAACCGCTCACCACTCACTGTCCATCAGAGCAATCTTGCCGTAGTGCTCGGCATTCAGTCCCCCGGCAAGGGCGTCGGCCTTTAATTGACCGTGACCTGATTCACAGCTATGGTTTTGCTGAGTTCACAGCAAAATCTCAGCTCAATGGCGACAGGGGTTTTTCATGCCGGCAGGTAGGCGCGCGGCGCGGGCCGGAGTGGCGGCGTTTGCATTGGGACTGTCCCTTGCCGGTCCGCAGGCGGCCGGTATCGCTGCGGCCGACGCGACCGACGACGACTCATCCTCGGTGTCGAGCCCGCAGCAGCCCGCATCGAACGACGCGCCGACTCGAGTTCGGCCGTCCCGGCCAGCGCATTCCGGGCAACCGCGTGGTGGCCGACCGGCGCCGGCGGCGTCCGCGGCTGTCGTTTCGGAGCAGTCGGTGACGACACCCCGCGCCTCTGGGCGGCAGTCCGGCGGTCGCCGCACCGAAGTCCAGTCGAATAATTCATCCCCGTTCACCGCGTCCCCGGGCGTCTCGTCGGCCGGCATCTCATCGGGGGCTCCGACGGCGGTATCAGCTACTCCCGCGCCGGCCGCCAGCAATGTCCCCACCGCCGTCGTCACAGCCCCCGGCCCCGCTGCCGCGGTGGCACCGGCCCGGGTCGGCGCCCTCGCGGCCCGCCCGGTTCTGTCGAGGATCTTCGGCACTCCCCGCCCGCCCGTGCTGGCCAAGCCGATCGCCGCGCTGAGCACCGCGGTCACCTCATTCTTCGACGCAGGCGCCACCTGGCTCTCCGGTCTGCCCGGCGGGCAGGTGAGCCAGTTCCTTGAAGGCGCGCTGCTGCTGGTTCGACGCACGTTCTTCAACCTGTTCCCGGCGCTGGGCGCCGGCCAGACCACCGGCCAGACCAGTCAGGTCTACTTCGCCGAGGATCAGTTGCGGGATTACCTGCTGGAGATGGCCAAGCAGCAGTACGGCAGCCTGTTCGGCACCACTGTCCCGGTGTACGGCTATGGCCCCTACGGCCCCTACGGCCCCTACGGCCCGTACCCGGAGTACCTCAAGACCGCGGGCAGCTCGGACACCAACACCCAGGTCGACGGCGTCGACGAGGCCGACTTCGTGGAGAACGACGGCCAGTACATCTACACCGCCCACAACGGCCGGCTGACCATTACCCGCGCCGAGGACCTGTCGGTTGCCTCATCCTCGGCGCTATCCGGTGACGTCGCCGGTGAGTACCTGGCTGGCGACCGGCTCACCGTCATCACCCAGTCCGGCACCGGCTGGTGGGGACCGCAGGTCAAGATGGCCTACCCGGGTTACTGGGCGCCGTGGAAACCGCAGACCACGGTCACCGTCTACGACGTGTCCGACCGCACCGCGCCCACGGTGGTCAGCCAGAGTGTGTTCGACGGCGCTTACGAGAGTTCCCGGTCCGTCGACGGCGTCGTCTATGTGGTGATGCAGCGCTCGGTGAACCTGCCCGCGCCGCAGTACACCGATACCCCCATCGCCTATGTGGACAGCGTTGTGCCCCTGGAGGATTCGAGCCCCGAGGCGCCAATCCGTTACGCGCCAGTCCGCTATGACCCCGGTGCGCCGATCGCCTACCGGACCTACGAGACGTGGGACGAGTATGTGGCCCGGGTCGGTGACGACATCGTGGATCTGTCTCTGCCGCACGCCTACACCGTCGACGCGCAGGGCAACACCGTCGACCTCGGTGTGGTCGCCGGCGCCGAGGACATCGTGCGGCCGCAAACGTCCAGCGCTGCGGCCCAGCAGTTGCTGACGGTGGTGTCCGTGGACTCCGGTCGGCCTGCCGGTGCGACGGGCTTCGCCGACAGTGTCGGCAAGCTGGTGTCCGCCAGTGGCGGCACCGTCTATATGACCCCGGACGCGCTGTACGTCGCCAACAGCGAGGGTCACTACAGCGACGCCGGTTACTCGACCGACACCCGCGTCGAGCGGTTCGTCGTGGACGGAACCGACATCGCCTGGCAGGCCAGTGGCGTCGTGCCCGGCACTCTGATCAACCAGTTCGCGATGGATGAGAAGGACGGCTACTTGCGGGTGGCCACCCATGTCGACAGTTCGAACGACAACGGCATCTACATCCTCGACACCACCGGCGACACCCTCGACGAGGTCGGCCGGCTGACCGGGCTGGCTCCGGGGGAGCGGATCTACGCGGTCCGCTACGTCGGCGACATCGCCTACGTGGTGACGTTCGTACAAGTCGACCCGCTGTTCGCCATTGATCTCAGTGACCCGACCGCGCCGACACTGCTGGGTGAACTGAAGATCCCGGGCTTCTCCAACTACCTGCAACCGATCGGCGACGGTCTGCTGTTCGGTATCGGCCAGGAACGCGAAGAGGGCACCTGGAACACCCACCTTCAGGCCACGCTATTCGACGTCAGCGATCCCACCAACATGACCGCCGTGGAACGCGAATACCTCGACCCCGGATACCAGTGGTCGTGGTCGGAAGCCCAGTTCGACCACCACGCGCTGCTGTACTCCTCCGAGGACGGCCTGCTGGTGGTTCCCGTGGCCGGCAGCGGATACGACCCGCAGACCGGATATAAGTCCGGGCAGTACCTCAAGGTGCTTCGGGTCACCCCGGACGGCATCGAGACGGTCGGCGAGATCCACCCCGGCGAACCGACACTGCGCACCATCCGCATCGGCGACGTCCTCTACGCGGTCGGAGACACCTCGGTGACGGCCTACCGGGTCAGCGACCTCAGTGAAATCGGGAGCAGCGCCACCACACCGGCAGTGGTCTAGGAACTCAATTCTTCAGCGCGTTGAGGATGACCTTGGCCCTCTGAAGATGCTCGACCGCCCGGCCGAGATACTCCTGGTAGGTGTCGGCGTCGGCCGCATTACGGGCCAGCGCGAAACGCAGGCAGGCATGTGTGGCGGTGTTCATATCGTCGATCATCTGCTGAAGTTCGCTGGTGAGTTCCCGGTCGGGTGTGGGCAGATCATCTTGCAGTCCAATCGAATTGGCATCGTGTAACTGCTGGCAGCCCGATCTCAGGCCGACTTCGTCCTCCGCGGACGAGGCCTCCGACACCTTCTGTAATGCGGCGGCCGACTGTCTGAAATTGTCACCGGCGACCGTCTCCCAATCCCGGATGGCGTCGGCGCGCGAGCTGGTTGATGACGTCGGCGGTGCACTTGTCGCAGCCGACGGAAGTGATTGGCCCTGGGCCGAGGGCTCGGGCGCGGCCACCGGATGCTCGGCGGTGACGGCGCAAGCCGCCGTGCCGAGCATGAGCGTGAGTGCCGTCAGCGCCCCCCGGACAGTCCGCATACCCTTCACGATGCGGCCTGCCGACCAGGATGGGCAGGGCCTTTCGGCCCCATACCGGGGGCAAGTCGTTAGGGTTGAGGCATTGGCCAGGGGGTCAGGCCTGGATAGCAACGGAGGGTCGCATGGAACTGATATCGCCCCTGGACTCGATGTTCCTGCTGGGGGAATCCCGCGAACACCCGATGCATGTCGGCGGACTGCAACTCTTCGAACCCCCCAAGGGTGCCGGCCCGGACTTCCTGCGCGAGATCTATCAGAACTTGATCACCCGCAAAGATGTCGCGCCGACGTTCCGTAAGCACCCCGCCGAGCTGCTCGGCGGGATCGCGAATCTGACATGGGCCTTCGATCGCGACCTCGACCTGGAGTACCACCTGCGGCGTTCGGCGTTGCCCAGTCCGGGGCGGGTGCGTGAACTGCTGGAGTTGACCTCCCGAATGCACGGCACCCTGCTCGACCGGCACCGTCCGCTGTGGGAGAGCCATCTCGTCGAGGGTCTCAACGACGGCAGGATCGCGGTGTACACCAAGATCCACCACGCTCTGGTCGACGGTGTCAGCGCCATGCAGATGATGCGCCGCTCACTGTCGGAGGATCCCGAGGACCATGAGATCCGGGTCCCGTGGGCACTCAACGGACGACGCCCGTCGGGCAAGGCCAAGGCCCCCGCCTCGCCGCTCAAAGGTCTGCTCGGGGTGGCCGAATCCATTGTGGGACTGGGGCCCTCGGTGCTGCACCTGGCCAACAAGGGACTGCTTCAGCAGCAGTTGACGCTGCCGGTCGGGGCGCCGAAGACCATCTTCAACGTTCCCATCGGTGGAGCCCGCCGCGTCGCCGCGCAGTCCTGGCCGATCGAGCGGTTCACGGCCATCAAGAAGGCCGCCGGAGTGACCCTCAACGACGTGGTGCTGGCGGTGTGCGGCGGGGCGCTGCGCGCGTATCTCCTTGAGCAGAAGGCACTCCCGGACCGGCCGCTGATCGCGATGGTGCCGGTGAGTCTGCGTGACGGGTCAAGTTCCGGTGGGGGCAACCAGGTGGGGGCGTTGCTGGCCAGTTTGGCGACCCATCGTGAGGACCCGGCGCAGCGGCTCGCGGAAGTTAGTGCCTCGATGCGGAACAACAAGGCGGTGTTCAAAGAACTGCCCAAGCTCCAGCAGCTGGCGCTGTCGGCGTTCAACGTCTCCCCGCTGCTGCTGTCACTGGTGTCCCCGGCCTTGGGCTCGGCCGCCCCACCGTTCAACCTGGTGATCTCCAACGTGCCGGGTTCGCGGGAGCCGTTGTACTGGAACGGCGCGCGGCTTGACGGCAACTATCCGTTGTCCATCGCGCTGGACGGTCAGGCCCTCAACATCACGCTGTCCAACAACGCCGAGAACCTCGACTTCGGTCTGGTCGGCTGCCGGCGCAGCGTGCCAAGCCTGCAGCGGTTGCTCGGTCACCTGGAGGACTCGCTGAGCGAGCTCGAACAGGCGGTCTGCGCAGTTAAGGCGGCGCCCCGCCGTAAGCGCGCCGCTCAAACCTCTAGGGGCAGGTGACCTCGATCTCGAACGGCTTGGTCATCGGCTGCATGGGGTTTGACATGTCGACTCCGGTGGCCGTCCCGCTGATCTTGTAGGTGCTGCCGTCCTTGGTGGCCGTGGCCTTGGCTCCGCCGACACCGTCCTGGAAGCCCAGCGCCGCGCCGTTGACGTTGCCCAGGGCGACGGAGGTCACTTTCGACGCGTCGGGGCTCATCACCACCGCGATACCGGAGGTGGTGTCCCCAATGCCGATGCTGAGGTTGCCCATCGCCGTGGTGCAGGCGATCTGCCCTTGGACGTCCTTGGGCTGTCCGTCGATGCTGACCTTCGCGGTACCCGCGCCGGCAGACGCCGTGACCGACCCGGAGGTGGCCGACACCGCCGACGTTTCGGCCTTCTTGCTCGAACAGCCGACCAAGCCCGCGACAACCATCGCGGTACATCCGACGCCTACTGTCAATCCACGCAGCATGGTCATTCCTTTCGCCCGGATGGCCCACAGCGGACCCCACAACAAATTGATGCACACGCTGTGACCGCTTGACGAGTGGCTTAATCCTCTAAGTCTCCTGGTTGGAGTCTCTTGGTTAGATGACGGGCGTGCCGTACTTCACCGTCGAGACCGAGTTGCCGGGTGCCCGAGGCCGTAGCGGCATCATCCACACCCCGCACGGTGACATCCGGACCCCGGCGTTCATCGCCGTCGGCACCAAGGCCACCGTCAAGGCGGTGCTGCCCGAGACCATGCGGGAACTGGGCGCTCAAGCGGTGCTGGCCAACGCCTACCACCTGTACCTGCAACCCGGACCCGACGTCGTGGCCGAGGCCGGCGGGCTGGGGGCGTTCATGAATTGGTCGGGCCCGACGTTCACCGACAGCGGCGGGTTCCAGGTCATGTCCTTGGGCGCGGGATTCCGCAAGGTGCTCATGGAGGACCCGGGCCGGGTGCAGTCCGACGACCTGATCGCCAAGGGCAAGCAGCGCCTGTCCCGGGTCGATGACGACGGCGTCACCTTCATCTCGCATCTGGACGGTTCCACGCACCGCTTCACCCCCGAGGTGTCAATCGGGATCCAGCATCAACTCGGTGCCGACATCATCTTCGCCTTCGACGAACTGACCACGCTGGTCAACACCCGGAGCTATCAGGAGGAGTCACTGGCACGGACCCAGGCGTGGGCGCAACGCTGCCTGACCGAGCACCGTCGGCTCAGCGCTGTGAAGGCCGCCGCCGCGCCCGGGCAGGCGCTGTTCGGCGTCGTGCAGGGCGCTCACTACGAGGATCTGCGGCGGCAGGCCTGCCGCGGGTTGGAGAGCATCGTCGACGACGACGGGCACGGCTTCGACGGCTACGGCATCGGTGGAGCGCTGGAGAAGCAGAACCTGGCGACCATCGTCGGTTGGTGCACCGAGGAACTCCCCGACGAAAAGCCGCGGCACCTGCTCGGGATCAGCGAACCCGACGACCTCTTCGCCGCGATCGCCGCCGGTGCGGACACCTTCGACTGCGTCTCTCCGTCACGGGTGGCCCGCAACGCCGCGGTGTACGCACCGACCGGCCGATACAACATCACCGGAGCCCGTTACAAGCGGGACTTCACACCGATCGACGCCGAATGTGACTGTTACACCTGCGCGCACTACACCCGCGCCTACGTCCACCATCTGTTCAAGGCCAAGGAGATTCTGGCCTCCACGCTGTGCACGATCCACAACGAACGCTTCATTATTCGGTTGGTCGACCAGATCCGGGACGCGATCGGCGACGGTGACTTCGCCGAACTGCGTGAGGACTTCCTTGGGCGTTACTACCGATCGT
>DAIPYT010000085.1:0-12385 GCA_036782595.1 Mycobacterium sp.
CGTCGACGACCCGGCCGGTGATGACCGTGTCCTTGTCCAGGTCGATGCCGACGGGCAGTGATGAGCGGGTGGGGTGATTCGTCATGGTGATTCCTTATTTCTGAAAAGTTTTGTGGGCGAGAGGGTTTGGGGTGTCGGTCAGGCGGATTCCGAGGCGTGGCGCAGGCGCGTGGCCAGCGGATAGATCTTGCAGCCCAGACAGATTCCGAATGCCGCGTTGAGGAAAGCCGCGGCCAAGGCGAATGCGGTGGCGATCACGCCGACCAGGGGTGCGCCGAGGAGGAAGCCGACCGTTCCGACGACGGCGAACAGCAGGCCCACGCCCTGGGCGAACCGCAGTGGCGCCGCGGGCTCACGTTCGGTGACCGGTCCGAGGCGGGGTGCAACCAGGTTGGCGAAGATCATGCCGTAGGGGTGGCGACGCGGGCCGCGCAACGCTCCGATCGCAAACACGACGGCTTGGCCGCCGAGGATCGCCGCCGCGAGTGCACCACTGACGGCCGAGGCCAGCAGTGCCGCGATCAGGACCGCGGTGGTGACCCAGGCGGCGAATCGGGGGCCGCGCACATCGACCTGGTCGGTGGTGGGCTGGCTGATGGTGATCGACATCGAATGAACTCCTGTTGCTGGCATGGCTGAAAGAGACAGACCTGGGGTTCTGCTCAGAGGAGTCGCGACGGAGTGAAACGAAAGTGAGAGAGTCGCGGCTACTCAGCAGCTACAGCAACAACAGCAACAACCCGCGACGCGGCACAGATCAACTGCGCGGCGCTTGGTGAGCATCTGCTCAAGGCGGGCTGACACGAGTGCCATGTTACCCACGAGAGGGGGTTTGCGGTCAACTATCGCTGTTCGCCTATCGCTGTTCGAGGGGGCTTCAGCTCAACAGCGGCTCGAGGGCGGCCTTCAGGTCGGCGGCCTTGGGCACCCCCGCTGACCGGAACAGCTGCCGACCGTCGGCGTCGAAGATGAACGTCGTCGGCAGCGACAGCACCGACAGCTTCCGCGCGGCACCGGGGTTCTCGTCCATATCGATCTCCACGTGGGCCACCTGGGGAAGATCGGCGCAGACGCCCTTGATCACTCGGCGGACGGCCGAGCAGGGACCGCACCACACGGCAGTGAAATGAACGATCGTCGGTCCGTTCCCCGACAGACCTAAATCGGCGGTATCGAGATCTTCGGGGTGTTCGGTGTCGCGCAGGGTCCCGGACCGGCGATTGTGCACGGCGCCGGCCAGGCCGGCCAGGCCCAGTGCCGCCGCGATCGCGGCCGTGGCGGTCATGATGGCGCTCATTGGCGGAAACCGTTCAGTCGCACGGTGACATCCTCGGTGATGCCCTCGATGATGATGTCCGAACCGCGGGCCCCCTGGGAGGTCGGAGCCAGGCCGAAAGGTAGCCGCTGGCCGGGAATGGTGGCCCCGAACGCGCCCAGCACCGCGGCCCGCTTATCGTCGGGCACCTCCTGATCGGCGGTGTTCGGCCCGGTCACCACCGCGGTGGGAGTGATGACCAACGTGGCCTTATCCGGGCCCGCGATGGACAGATCGACGGTCACGCTGACCGGTTTGTCGAACCCCGCCTTGGCCGGGGTACCGGACAGGATCACTCCCTTGCTGCCGGAGATCCCGGACTCGGTGGTGCCGCCGGTCGCATCGTCGGTCTCATCAGCCGGGGCCTGGACGTTGAGGTCTTTGATCCCGATGAACGCACCGAGGTGCCGGGAGTCGACGATGATCCGGCTTTCCAACATGCTCATCGGCAGGTCGGCGTCGGGCCGCATCAGCCACGACGCGTCGGTCAATCCGATGTCGTGCATCGTGGCTTCGAGCGTGACACTGCCCACAACGGGATGATCAGCCCCCACCGCCTTGATCTCCAATTCGCTGTAGCGGTGCCGCATCGCCTGCGGCACGAACGGGAAGCCCAGGATGGCGACCCACGGATCGAAGTTCAGACCCGCTGCGCTGCGGACATTGCGGGACAGGTGGTACTCGGCATAGATCGCCGCGCCGGTGTCGGCTCCCAGCGTTCCGAGTCCGAGGACCAACGCGGAGACACCCGCGCCCGCGATCAGCTTTCGCACCCGCACATTCTGGCCTACTGTCGTCCGACGCCGCCTGAATCGGTGAAACAGCAGGTCGCCGGTTAGAGTGGCAGCAAACCGGGAGAGTTCGTTGGATCTGCTACTACTCACCGCCGACCCCGATCCGGAGTCGGTGCTGCCGTCATTGGCGTTGTTGGCGCACACCGTGCGCCCGGCGCCGATGGAGGTTGCCTCGCTGCTGGAAGCCGGGTCGGCCGACGTTGCAATCGTCGACGCACGCGCGGATCTGGCCGCCGCGCGGGGCCTGTGCCGGCTGCTGGGCACCACGGGTGCCTCGGTGCCGGTGGTCGCCGTGGTCAATGAAGGCGGCCTGGTCGCGGTGAACGTCGGGTGGGGTATCGACGAGATCCTGTTGCCGGGCACCGGCCCCGCGGAGATCGACGCCCGCCTTCGGCTGCTGGTCGGACGGCGCGGGGGGCTTTCCGACCAGGAGAGCGCCGGGACGGTCAGCCTCGGTGAACTGTTGATCGACGAGGGCACCTACACAGCCCGGCTGCGTGGCCGGCCGTTGGACCTCACCTACAAGGAATTCGAGCTACTCAAATACCTTGCGCAGCATGCCGGCCGGGTGTTCACCCGCGCGCAGCTGTTGCAGGAGGTCTGGGGGTACGACTTCTTCGGTGGCACCCGCACGGTCGACGTTCACGTCCGTCGGTTGCGGGCCAAGTTGGGCCCGGAGTACGAGGCGCTCATCGGCACCGTCCGCAACGTCGGTTACAAGGCAGTCCGCCCGGCCCGCGGCCGCCCTTCCGCAGACGGTGAACAGCTGGATGCCGACGGCGGCGCACCGGCCGACGCCGATCTGTCGGCATCGCTGTCCGGTCAGTGACGGGCCCGCACTGGCGCCGGACGCTGTCGACGGCGGAACAAGACGCCGTGCGAACTCTTCTCGCCGACGCCGAGCGAATCGATGGGGTGGCCCCGGTCGGTGAGCAGGTGCTTCGCGGTCTCTCCGGTGACCGAGCCGAACATCTGCTCATCCACGACGAGGGGGGCGCCGTGGTGGGCTACCTGAACCTCGCCACGGACGGGACGGCCGAGCTGGCGGTGCATCCCCGGGCCCGCTGCCGCGGCGTCGGCACGGCGTTGGTGACGGCAGCGTGCGATCTCGGTCCCACCACATTGCGCTTCTGGGCCCACGGCACCTTGCCGGCCGCGAAGGCGCTGGCCGCCAAGGGAAACCTGCGGCCCGTCCGTGAGCTGATCCAGATGCGTCGGCCGTTGAGCGATTTTCCGGACGTCACCGTTCCGCAGGGTATTTCGATCCGAACCTGGGCGGGGGCTGCTGATGATGCCGAGTTACTGCGGGTGAACAACGCAGCTTTCTCCTGGCACCCCGAGCAGGGCGGCTGGACCGGTAAGGACATCTCCGACAGGTACGCCGAGCCGTGGTTCGATCCGAAAGGGCTGTTGCTGGCGGTCGACGACAGCACCGGCGCGGTATGCGGTTTCCACTGGACCAAGGTGCACGACGACCGGTTGGGCGAGGTCTATGTGCTGGGGGTGGATCCGTCCGCGCAGGGCCGCGGGCTGGGCCGGACATTGACGGTGAGCGGTCTGCACCACCTCGCGGAGCGACTCGGGGACGACGCCACCGTCATGCTCTACGTGGAAGCAGACAATGTGGCGGCAATCACGACCTACGAGTCGCTCGGTTTCCGCAGGTCCACCACCGATACCGGCTACGCACCGGCCTGAGCGAAGGTCCGTTCACCCTCCGTTTACCGCCCATCAGTGAAGCGGCCACTCGGTTGGAATACCTTCGGCAGCAACTCCCAGGATGGTCACAGAAAGAAGACAACGTGGAATTCAGCAGCATCGGAAAGGCTCTTGCCATCGCCGCGTCGGTCACCGCCGCCGCAGCACTGACCGCATGTGGCAGCGATAAGAACGCCGCCGCGCCGTCCTCCAGCACCGGAGCGACCGGCAGTTCCTCCGCGGCAGCGGACTGCGGCGGCAAGGACTCGCTGACTGCTGAGGGCTCCACGGCCCAGCAGAACGCCATCGCGGTGTTCAACCAGGTGTGGGGTCAGAAGTGTCCGGGCAAGAACCTCTCCTACAACCCGACCGGATCGGGCGCGGGCGTCAACCAGTTCATCGCCGGCCAGGTGGATTTCGCCGGTTCGGACTCCGCGCTGTCCAAGGATCAGCCCGCCGAGGCGGCCAAGCGGTGCGGTGGCAACCCGGCCTGGAACCTGCCGTTGGTGTTCGGGCCCGTCGCCCTGGCCTACAACCTCACCGGCGTCGACAAGATCGTCCTCAACGCCGAGGTACTGGCCAAGATCTTCACCGGTGCCGTGACCACCTGGAACGACCCGGCCATCGCCGCGCTCAATGCCGGAGCCTCGCTGCCGGACACAAAGATCGTTCCGGTCTATCGCTCCGATTCCTCCGGTACCACCGACAATTTCCAGAAGTATCTGGGCGTCGCCGCCCCGCAGACCTGGACCAAGGGGGACGGTAAGGAATTCCAGGGCGGCGCCGGCGAGGGTGCGCAGAAGTCGGCCGGTGTCGTGCAGGCCGTGCAGGCCACCCCGGGCGCCATCGGCTACGTCGAGAAGGGGTTCGCCTCCCAGGCCGGGCTGCCGATGGCTCAGATCGACACCGGATCAGGTGCTGTGGAGCTCACCGACGCCTCGGCCGGCAAGGCCATCGAGGGCGCCAAGTTCGCCGCCGACGGCAACGACCTGGCATTGGATCTGAACTCCATCTACGGCACCACCGCCGCGGGCGCCTATCCGCTGGTGCTGGCGACCTACGAGATCGTCTGCTCCAAGGGTTACCCGGCCGACACCGCCGCCGCGGTCAAGTCTTTCCTGACGGTGGCGGCCAACGACGGCCAGGGTGGACTCTCGGCGGCCGGCTACAGCCCCCTTCCTGAAGCCTTCAAGCAGCGACTGCTGACCTCTGTGAACGCAATCCAGTAGCTGACTCGTTTCCACTGGCGCGAGGGGCCGATTGCGGTGACGATGGAACGCAACATCAGCGATGGGACAGATGTGAGCGAGGACCTGCCTGACCCGGTGGACGCCGGTTCCGCGGGTGCCCTCGCAGCGCCGTTCGGCGAACCGCCGGCAATTCCCACCGACCCGTCGGGGCACGGGAAGGTCCGGTTGGGGGACCGGATCTTCCGTGCCCTGGCGGAGGGCGCGGGTGTTCTGGTCATCGCCCTCATCGCCGCCATCGGGATCTTCCTGCTGTGGCGGGCTGTGCCGGCACTGGCGCGCAATGACGCCAACTTCCTGACCTACGGCGGCAACTGGGTCACCACCGACACCGCCCGTATGCAATTCGGCATTTTCGACCTGCTTCAGGTGACAGTGTTCGTGTCGCTGTTCGCACTGATCCTGGCGATGCCGGTCGCACTGGGTATCGCGCTGTATCTCACCCAGTACGCGCCGAGACGGGTCGGCGGGCCGCTGGGCTACATGGTGGATCTGCTGGCTGCCGTGCCCTCGATCATCTACGGCGTGTGGGGCCTGTACGTACTCGCCCCGGTGATCAAGCCGTTCGCGCTGTGGCTCAACGAGCATCTGGGTTGGCTCTTTCTGTTCTCCACCGGCAACGCGTCGGTCTCCGGTGGCGGCACGATCTTCACCGCAGGCATCGTGCTGGCGGTGATGATCCTGCCGATCATCACCGCGGTGACTCGAGAGGTATTCGCCCAGACGCCGCGCGGTCAGATCGAGGCGGCGCTGGCTTTGGGCGCGACCCGCTGGGAGGTAGTCAAGACCACCGTCCTCCCGTTTGGCTTGTCCGGCTATGTCAGCGGCGCCATGCTCGGTTTGGGACGTGCGCTGGGCGAGACCATCGCCCTGCTGATCATCCTGCGCGGTACCCAGAAGGCATTCGGCTGGTCGCTGTTCGACGGCGGCTATACCTTCGCGAGCAAGATCGCCGCTGCCGCAGCCGAATTCAACGACCAGTACAAGGCCGGCGCGTACATCGCCGCCGGTCTGGTGTTGTTCCTGCTGACCTTCGTGGTCAACTCGGCGGCGCGCGCCGCCGTGGCCGGAAGGGCGGCCTGATGTCCACAGCCCTGGATACACCGGTGAAGGCTCCGGCCTTCACCCCGATCAGCCGCCGCCGCAAGCTCACCAACAGCCTTGCGACCGTACTGGTCACCCTCTCGGTCGCCGTCGCCGTCGTGCCACTGATATGGGTGCTGTATTCGGTTGTCTCCAAAGGTTTCCGGGTGCTGCTGGACTCGACGTGGTGGACCAACTCGCAGGCCGGGATGACCGCCTTCGCGGCGGGCGGCGGCGCCTACCACGCCCTGGTCGGCACCCTGCTGCAGGGACTGGTGTGCGCGGTCATCTCGATCCCGATCGGCGTTCTGGTCGGCATCTATCTGGTCGAGTACGGCGGCGGAACCAAACTCGGCAAGCTGACCACCTTCATGGTCGACATACTCACCGGCGTCCCGTCCATCGTCGCGGCACTGTTCGTCTACGCGTTGTGGGTGGCCACCCTGGGATTCGGGCGGTCCGGCTTTGCGGTGTCGCTGGCCCTTGTGCTGCTGATGATTCCGGTCATCGTGCGCTCCACCGAGGAGATGCTGCGGATCGTCCCGATGGATCTTCGTGAGGCCAGTTACGCGCTCGGGGTGCCCAAATGGAAAACCATCGTTCGTATCGTGATCCCGACTGCTTTGTCGGGCATCGTGACCGGGATTCTGCTCGCGCTGGCCCGAGTCATGGGCGAGACGGCGCCACTGCTGATTCTGGTCGGCTACTCCCAGGCGATGAACTTCGACATGTTCAACGGGTTCATGGGCTCATTGCCGGGGATGATGTACGACCAGACCTCGGCTGGCGCCGGTGCCAACCCGGTCCCCACCGATC
This sequence comes from Mycobacterium sp., assembly GCA_036782595.1. Taxonomy (GTDB): domain Bacteria; phylum Actinomycetota; class Actinomycetes; order Mycobacteriales; family Mycobacteriaceae; genus Mycobacterium. The sequence goes on from DAIPYT010000085.1 coordinate 6,954, forward strand.
GCCTCTGGGCGGCTGCGCTGACCCTGATTCTGCTGATCGCGGTGCTCAATATCGGCGCCCGTTTCCTGGCGAAGTTCTTCGCCCCCAAGAAGGTTTAGGAATCCCATGGCCAAGCGACTTGATCTCAAAGACGTCAACATCTTCTACGGTTCATTCCATGCCGTTGCCGATGTGACCCTGGCTATCCCGCCGCGCAGCGTGACGGCTTTCATCGGGCCGTCCGGCTGTGGTAAGTCCACGGTGCTGCGCACACTCAACCGTATGCACGAGGTCATCCCGGGGGCCCGTGTCGAGGGTTCGGTACTTCTCGACGGTGACGACATCTACGGCGCCGGCGTCGACCCGGTGGGGGTTCGCAAGACGATCGGCATGGTGTTCCAGCGGCCGAATCCGTTCCCCACCATGTCGATTCGCGACAACGTGGTGGCCGGCCTGAAACTGCAGGGTGTGCGGAACAAGGCCCTGCTTGACGAGACCGCCGAGCGGTCGCTGCGCGGAGCGAACCTCTGGACCGAGGTCAAGGACCGCCTTGGTGAGCCCGGCGGCGGGCTGTCGGGCGGTCAGCAGCAGCGGTTGTGCATCGCCCGCGCGATCGCGGTGCAGCCGGAAGTGCTGCTGATGGATGAGCCGTGCTCGGCGCTCGACCCGATTTCCACCTTGGCGATCGAGGACCTCATTGCTGAACTCAAGCGCGATTTCACCATCGTGATCGTCACCCACAACATGCAGCAGGCCGCGCGGGTCAGTGATCAGACAGCGTTCTTCAACCTGGAGGCGGCCGGCAAACCCGGACGCTTGGTCGAGGTCGATGACACCGGCAAGATCTTCTCCAACCCCAGCCGAAAGGCCACCGAGGACTACATCTCCGGGCGGTTCGGTTAACCGGTCAGGAGGTCTTGATCTCGTCGTCGACCGGCAGTTGACCGGTCACCTGGAAGGTGACGCGGCGGGAGATCTCCACGGCATGGTCGGCGAAACGCTCGTAGAACCGGCCCAGCAGAGTGACGTCGACGGCGGCCGCCACTCCGTGCCGCCACTCGCGATCCATCATCACGGTGAACAGGTGCCGGTGTAGGTCGTCCATGGCGTCGTCGTCCTCGCGGATCTCACGGGCCTTGTCCGGATCCCGTGAGATGAGGACATCGCGGGCGCTGTCGGCCAGGTCCACCGCCAGGCGGCCCATCTCAGCGAAGTAACCGTTGACCTCTTCGGGAAGGGCGTGCTGAGGATGGCGGCGGCGGGCGATCTTGGCCACGTGCAGGGCGAGGGCGCCCATCCGCTCCACATCGGCGACGATCTGGATGGAACTGACGATCGCGCGCAGGTCACCGGCCACCGGCGCCTGCAGGGCCAGCAGCACAAATGCCGCCTCCTCGGCCCGCGCGCTGGAAGCCATGATCTGCTCGTGGTCGCCGATCACCTGCTCGGCCAGTACTAGATCCGCCTGCAAAAGCGCTTGCGTCGCACGTTCCATGGCGATGCCGGCCAGCCGACACATTTCCGCCAGTTGCTTGTTGAGGGCGGCAAGCTGCTCGTGGTAGGCGGTGCGCATCGTCTGATCCTACTGTCAGCAAAGCGACTGGAATCAGACGATGATCTGAACGGCGGGTGAACCTGCTACTCGCACCGGACGTCGGCGCCGTTGGTCACGGTCAGATCCGACGGGAGTTGGGTGGGAGTGGTTCCGCCGGTGTGGATCACGCTGACAGTCAGAGCGGTGCCGCTTGCCTGCGGATACTTCACCGCGGAGAAGTCCGAGCCGAGCACGACCTGGACCACCTCGCCGAGGCCGCTGATCCGCTCGATCCGGGCGCCCGGCAAAGTAGCCGCAACCGTTGCGGCCGCCTGCTCGTTGCCCAGCGAGTAGTACACGGTGGTCCGGTAGACGCTGCTCCAGTCCGAGTAGTAATCCGGTTGGAGGACCGTGAACCCATAGGAGTCGAATTCCTCGGTTGCCGCTTCGGCCAGACCGCTGCTGTCGGTGGCGTTGGCGACCTCCACGGTGACGTCGCGGGGATCGGCGGCGACCGCCTTGACCTCTTCGGTGGTGGTGGTCGTCGCGGTGGCCTCCTCGGAGGTTTCCGTCACGGTGGTTTCGGTGGATGTCTCGGTGGATGTATCAGTAGCCTCGGAATCCTCGGACGTCGACTCCGCGGATCCACTGGTGGTCGTCGTGGTTTCCGTTTGGGGACTGAGGGTTTCGTTGAGGTCGTTCTCCCCGGGCAGGGACTCGTCGTCGATGATCGCGTCGAACAGCGCGCGCACGTCCTGGGTTCGGGGTACCTCGTTGCCCTCCGCGTCGGCCTCGCCGGTGGTGGGGATCGTGACGAACGTGATTCGGCCGGCGTTGATGCCCTGCAGTGACTGGCCCAGTCGGACCAGATCGCGGGTCTGGACGTTGTCGACGTAGCTGTCGTCGATGAAGGTGTTGACCACCTCATCGAGCCGGTCCAGATCGAACAGCGTCTCCGAGGAGATCAGAGACCGCAGCAGTGAGGACAGGAATATCTGCTGACGTTTGATCCGGCCGTAGTCGCCGTTGTCCTCACGGGTGATCGACCGGGCCCGCACGTAATTCAGGGCGGTGTGGCCATCGAGTTTCTGCCGACCGGCGGTGGACAGCACGGTGCCGAGTTCGGCGTCCTCCAGTGGTGCGGTGCTGCACACTTCGACCCCGCCCACGGCATCGACCATCTTCTCGAAGCCGGTGAAGTCCACCGCCATGAACCGGTTGATCGCCAACCCGGACATCTTCTGGAGCACCTTCACCAGACATTTCGGGCCGCCCAAGGCGTAGGCGGAATTGAGTTTGGTGCCGGTGGGGCGCTCGTTCTCGCTCCATTCCCCGGTGGTCTTGTCGTAGACCGGCCCGTACTTGCCGGACTCGGGGTCCCACGCCTGGCAGTTCATCGGGGTGATCGCGAGGTCGCGCGGGAAGGAAACCGCGACAACCCGCTTCCGGTTGGCCGGGATGTTCACCAGCATGATGGTGTCCGCGCGGGCGCCCTCGATCGTGCTGGTGTCACCGGCGCCGATCTCGCCGTTCGCCCCGATGCGGCTGTCCACCCCGATGATCAGGAAGTTCTCATCGCCGCTCTGGGCGTTCGGGTCACGGATGTCGCTGGAGTTGGGGTCCAGCGCGGCGATCGTGTTGAGCAGTTTGTTCTTGGCTGACTGCCACTGCCAGGCCGCGCCGGTCAGGGCCAGGGCGGTCACCGCGATCAGGGCGGCGGCGACTCGAGCCAGCAGCAGGGCCGGCCGGCGTCGGGGTTGGCGCGGCGGGGGTTGGTGCGGCGGGGGTTGGTGCGGCGAAGACAGCGGGACCGCCGCAGGTGGCCGGGGCGGCATATTCGGTGGCAGGACCGGTCCGCCCGGGCCGACGGGTTGACTTCGCCGAGCCAGCGCGGCCAGATCCGGGATCACGTCGGGAACGGCGATCGGCATGGTGACGTCGTCGGCGGCCGGTGTCACGTCCACGCTGCGCCGGGTGACGGGGTTGACGGTCGGGCTTCCGGTGATCTTGGCGATCAGGTCGGCGACGGCGACACCTTCGCTGTGTGTGCCGGTGGGTTGGCTGGGCGTGTGGGCGCGTTCCCAGGGGGCTTTGCCGGAGTTGGCCTGCGGTATACGGACTGTTCGATCGTCACCCTCGGGTGCGCCGCTCTGGTCAGGAGTGGCGTTATCGCCGTCACTCATGTTCCAGACAGCCTCCGGCTTCGGGTGAATGTTGCAGGTGCGCCTGTGCGCCCACAATGCCCACAATGGCGGTGCCGGCGTGTCGGCACCGGGTCGGACCTGGAGTCCACAGCAGCTTTGTAATGGTACTTACCCAACCTGAGAGCCTGCCAGTCCTCGACGATGGCGCTGTTATTGCCGTTCAGTATCGATTTGGGTCTTGAGTCAGCCACCGGAATTCATCACATCGGCCCCTGCCGGGACGGTGCAATCGTCGGGATCGTCCAGCCAGCCCTCCGGCAGGGAAACCGACGCAGCTGAACCCTGCCGGCCGCGCGGGCCCTGGGCGGCGTCGGGAAACGGGACATCCGGATCGAGCTGGCTGAGCAATCCGTCGAGTTCGTCGAGAGTGCGCACCAGCGCCAAACTGCGCCGCAGATCCGAACCTGCCGGGAAACCGTGCAGATACCAGGCGACATGCTTGCGGATATCGCGCATGCCCTTGTCCTGTCCGAAGTGCGCGGCCAGCAGCGCACCGTGGCGGCGGATGATGTCGGCGACCTCCCCGAGGGTGGGCGGTAGCGGTGCGGCAGCGCCGGTGAATGCGGCGGAGAGCTCGGCGAACAACCACGGCCTGCCCAGGCAGCCGCGGCCGATGACGACACCGTCGCAGCCGGTGGCGGCCATCATGGCCAGGGCGTCCGGCGCCTCGAAGATGTCGCCGTTGCCGAGCACCGGGATGGTGCTGACGGCGGTTTTGAGCTCGCCGATGCGGTTCCAGTCCGCTGAGCCGGAGTAGCGCTGAGCGGCGGTGCGGGCGTGCAGGGCCACCGCGGCCGCGCCCTCCTGCTCGGCGATCCGTCCGGCGTCTAAGAAGGTGGGGCGTTCGTCGTCGATGCCGACACGGAACTTGACCGTCACCGGGATTTCGGTGCCCTCGGTGGCACGCACCGCCGCGGCGACGATCTGGCCGAAGAGCCGCCGTTTGTAGGGCAGGGCCGCCCCGCCGCCGCGTCGGGTGACCTTGGGCACCGGGCAGCCGAAGTTCATGTCGATGTGGTCGGCGAGGCCTTCTTCGACGATCATCCGGGCGGCGTCGTAGGTGGTGGCCGGGTCGACGGTGTAGAGCTGCAGCGACCGCGGCGACTCCTCGGGTCCGAATGTCGTCATGTGCATGGTGACCGGATGTCGCTCGACCAGGGCGCGGGCGGTCACCATCTCGCACACGTACAGCCCGCTGACCGTGCCGGCGCGGGCCTGCTCGAGTTCCCGGCACAGTGTGCGGAAGGCGACGTTGGTCACACCGGCCATGGGCGCCAAGACAACCGGGCTGCGGAGGGTCAACGACCCGATCCGCAGCCCGGTTGACGGTGTCTGCTGCGCGGGGCCTATGCCGTTGCTCCGGCCAGCGCCGCCTTGGCGGCGCGCTTCTCGGCGAGTTTGGCGTCGCGCTCGAGCTTGCGCTCCTTGGCCTCCTCGAACTTCACGCAGGTCTCCTCGAGTTCGGCGATGAGCTTGCCGAGTTCGTCGCGCAGCCGGGCGCCCTCGCCGGTGAAGTCGTCGCGCTCGAAGATCCGCCACTTCTTGAGCACCGGCATCACGACGTCCTCCAGGTGGATCCGCGGGTCGTAGACACCGCCGGTGGCGATGATGACGGCCTTGCGGCGGAACTCCGGGACGGTGTAGCCGGGCATCTTGAAGTTCTTCAGGATCCGGTAGAGCGACTCCATCGCCATATTGGGGGCGATATCCAGGCC
>DAIPYT010000086.1:0-12231 GCA_036782595.1 Mycobacterium sp.
GTGCGGTCGCTGTCTATTCGGCTGAGCAATTGCCGGCAGTAGGCCTGCTGATTCTTCGACAGGGTCAGACCGATCACGTTGACGTCGTAGCGCTCCATGGCCCGCTGCATGGTCAGGCCCCAGCCGCAGCCCACCTCGAGCAGCGTCATGCCGGGCTTGAGGTCCAGTTTCTCCAGGTTGAGGTCCACATTGGCGATCTGAGCTTCCGACAGCGTGGCGTCGGGGCCGGTGAAGTAGGCGCAGCTGTACTTGCGGGTCGGGTCCTGGAACAGGCCGAAGAAGTCGTCGGACAGGTCGTAATGGGCCTGGATATCCTCGAAATTCGGACTCATGTCCTTGGCGTCGGTGGCCTCAGGCATAGAAATTGCTCGCTCCCCGTGCTGTTTGGTCTGTACATCACCACGGCACCCGCGAGTGGTGGGACTGATCTTCCAAGTGACGATACCGCGCCCCCGACATGCTTCAGGAACACATAGATACTACCCGTGTCGGACTAACCGTCTGCTCTCAGCGCGCCAGCGAACTGCGTAAATGTTCTATCGAGTTCGCCGATGATGTCATCCCATAACGGTTCCGGCAGGCTATGGCCCATGCCGTCGAAGAGCACCAGGCGCGCTCCCGGTATGGCTTTGGCAATCGCCCGTCCGCCGGCGGGGCGCATCAGTTTGTCGGCCCGGCCGTGGATGACCACCGTCGGCGCGTCGATCTGTGCGTCGTAGCGCCTGAGGCTGCCGCTGCCCAGCACGGCATCGAAGTGGCGGCCGACGCCCTGCGGATAAAACGATCGCTCATAGTTCTCGATCGCGTCGGCCCGCAACTTCTCCTCTGACACCGGGTAGGCCGGGCTGCCGATGATCTTGGACACCCGCACCGAGTTCTCCACGATGACGTCTCGGGGGGAGTCCGCCGGCGGCCCCTTGATCAGGCACTTCAGCGCATTGGGCGCAGGCGGCGGCAGCAGCGCGGAGTTGTTCGACGAGAAGATGATGCCCAGGCCGGCGGTGCGATCGGCGTACCGGGCGGCGAAGATCTGGGCGATCATGCCGCCCATCGACGCCCCGACGATGTTCGCGCGGTCGATCCCCAGGTGGTCGAGGACTGCCGCGGCGTCGTCGGCCATGTCCTCAAGCCGGTACACCGATTTACTCGGCAGGCCGACGAACGAGCGCAGCAGCCGGGGTATCAGCGGGCCGTCGGCGCGGCGGCCATGCAGCTTGGTGGACAGGCCGACGTCGCGATTGTCGAACCGGATCACCCGGTAGCCGCGGCCGACCAGCTTGTCGCAGAACTCGTCGTGCCACAGGGTCAGCTGCGCGCCGAGACCCATGATGAGCAGGATCGGCGGGTCGCCTGTGTCGCCGAGATCCTCGTAGTGCAGTTCGACCTCGTTGGTCCCCCGCTGGCCGGCCTGCGCATACCCGGTTCGGATCTCCACTAGACCTCGACATCCTTCTGGTGTTCTCGGCTGACCTCCACCATGAAGTTGGCGAAGTATCCGGAGAACTGGGGGTCGCTCATCATCTGCCACTTCGGCGCCAGCAGCTTCATGTAGCGCTCGACATAGAGGAACTGCTTGCCGATCAGCACCAGCTCCCGGGGCAGCTTGACGTCGTAAGCATCGGCCAGCGTCGAAAGCTGTCGGCCGATCTCGGCATACGACATATCCCCGAGGGTCTTCATCGTCAGCGGAGCGGCGAAGGCCTCCAAGTCCTTGGCCGCCTGGGCCTCCGGCTTGACGGTGCCCACCGCGCCGAGCAGCACGACGATCTTGCCGGCGGCGGCGTGGTCCTTCTTCACCAGCAGTGCGTAGATCAGTTCGCGCAGCAGCCAACGGGTACGTGGGTCGATGCGCCCCATGATGCCGAAGTCCAGAAACACGATCCGGCCGTCATCGTCGACGAGCAGGTTGCCGGCGTGCAGGTCGCCGTGGAACAGGCCGTGGCGCAGACCGCCCTCGAAGGTGGAGAACAGCAGCGCCTTCACCAGTTCGGTGCCGTCGAAGCCCATCTTGCGGATGGCCTTCGCGTCGTCGATGCGGACCCCGTGCACCCGTTCCATGGTGAGCACCCGCTCGCTGGTGAACTCCCAATGGACCTGGGGCACTTTGATATTGCGGCCCAACGGGGATCCGTGCAGACCTGACACCCAGGCCTCCATCGACTGCGCCTCGATGCGGAAGTCGAGCTCTTCGGCGAGGTTGTCGGCGAAGTCGGCCACCACGTCCTGAGCCGACAGCCGCCGGCCCAGCTTGGCCACCTCCACCACCTGGGCGAAGCGTTTGAGGATCTGCAGGTCGGCGGCGACCCGGCGCCGGATCCCCGGACGCTGGATCTTGACCACGACGTCCTCGCCGGTACGCAGCGTGGCGTAGTGCACCTGGGCGATGGAGGCCGAGGCAAACGGCTGCTCGTCGAAACTGGCGAACAACTCCGCAGGGTCGGCGCCCAGTTCCGATTTGAGCAGCTTGTGCACCTCGCCGTTGTCGGCGGGCGGCACGGCGTCCAGCAGGCTGCGGAACTCCCGGGACAACTGCTCCCCGAACGCGCCGGGACTGGAGGCGATGATCTGGCCGAACTTGACGTAGGTGGGGCCGAGGTCGGAGAACGTCTTCGGGATCTCCCTGAGGACCTTGTCCTGGAGAGGCCCCTTGGCGGGCAGCTTGGTCAGGATGCGAAACCCGGTACGGGTGAGCTGCCAGCCCGTCATGCCGACGCGGGCCGCCTCGACCGGCAACGGCACCCGGTCGAGCTTGGCGACGTCGCGATGATGATCGCGGCTGTTGGTGGAACTCATTGTTGCCAGTCTGCCAAACCGCTCCCGGGCTGGGAGCAGGTACTTCGGGACCTGATTACGAACGAATTCGTGTCATGGGTGCGAATCCAGTGGACAAGCCGGATTTCCGCTGTACCGTCCCCCTGTAAGCATTTACGCCACCGCTGGGAGGTCAGAGGGTTGATTCCAGAAGAACTCACACAGGGTCAATTCGACACTGTGTACAACATTTTGTCCCTGTGCCTCGCTGCACAGCTGTTCGGCGCTATTTTCCTGTTCACAGCACAGGGCCGGGTTCTGCCCCGCTACCGCCAGGCGCTGCTGATTTCCGGAACGGTCTGCGGCATCGCCGCCTACCACTACTTCCGGATTTTCGAGTCGTTCAAGGCGGCGTTCACCACCGAGGCAGTCGGCGGCAAGGGGATGTACACCCAGGCGGCCGGCCACTCGTTCAACGAGGGCTACCGGTACGTCGACTGGCTGCTCACCGTGCCGCTGCTGCTCGCCGAGCTGATCGTCGTTCTGGCGCTGGCCCGCAAGCTGCAGACGGCGCTCCTTGTCCGGCTGATCCCGGCTTCGGCTCTCATGATCGCCCTGGGCTACCCCGGCGAGATCAGCAACGACATCATGACCCGCAACATCTGGGGCTGGCTGTCGACCATCCCGTTCCTTTACATCCTGTACGTGCTGTTCGTCGAGCTCACCAAGTCGCTCGATCGCCAGCCCGCGCAGGTGCGCAAGATCGTCAGCAATATGCGCCTTCTGTTGCTGGGGACCTGGGGTGTGTATCCCATCGCCTACCTGATCCCGGTTCTCGGCTTCGATGGAGCCGACGCATGGGTGGGCAAGCAGATCGGCTACTCGATAGCCGACATTCTGGCCAAGGTGCTGTACGGCATCTTGATCTACAACATCGCTCGGCTCAAGTCCTTCGCCGATAGTGCGGAATTCGCGGAGCACGAGCTCCATGAAGCTGAAGCCGCGATAGTGAGGGCAGAAGCGAGGTAGCTCGCTGACCATCACCTTCTCTCTACTGCAGAGGCCCCCCGGGAGCAATCCCGGGGGGCCTCCGTCGTTGGTCACGTAGATTCGCTGGTGTGCGCGTCACCGGGGCCGAGGCCACTGAACTTTTCGTGGGCGATGCCGAGGACCCCGTCCAGATAGTCCGGGTCTTCTACAGCGGAGCGACCGAGCCCACCGCGGTGCGCGTGGTCGGAGACGGCCTGGGCAGCGTCGGCGCAGCCCGCACGGCCACCGGGGACGGGGTCGTCGAGGTCGCGGTGCGCGTCGACCGGCCGAATCCCGGAGACCGCCGGCCCGCCGTCGCCGTCGCCGGTGACAGCACATTCGCCTTCGAATTCGAGGTCGCCGAACCCGGATGGACGATGTTCATGGTCAGCCACTTCCACTACGACCCGGTGTGGTGGAACACCCAGGGCGCCTACACCAGCGTGTGGACCGAGGACCCGCCCGGACGGTGCAAACAGAACAACGCCTTCGCGTTGGTCGCCGCCCATCTGGAGATGGCGCGCCGCGACGAGGACTACAAGTTCGTGCTGGCCGAGGTCGACTACCTCAAGCCCTACTTCGACGCCCACCCCGAGGACCGCGCCGACCTGCTGCGGTTCATCGACGAGGGCCGTGTGGAGGTGATGGGAGGCACCTACAACGAGCCCAACACCAACCTCACCGGCCCGGAGACCTCCATCCGCAACTTCGTGCACGGCATCGGTTTTCAGCGCGACGTGCTGGGCGGCGACCCGACGACGGCCTGGCAGCTCGACGTGTTCGGCCACGACCCGCAGTTCCCCGGGATGGCCGCCGACGCCGGACTGACGTCGAGTTCCTGGGCGCGCGGGCCGCACCACCAGTGGGGGCCGATGCAGAACGGCGGCGATCCGCGCCGGATGCAGTTCCGCAGCGAGTTCGAGTGGATCGCGCCCTCCGGGGTGGGCCTGCTGACCCACTACATGCCCGCCCATTACGCCGCCGGGTGGTGGATGGACTCCTCGACGTCGCTGGCCGAAGCGGAAGACGCCACCTACGAGTTGTTCCGAGGGCTGAAATCCGTTGCGCTGACCCGCAATGTGCTGTTGCCGGTCGGCACCGACTACACCCCGCCCAACACCTGGGTCACCGAGATCCACCGGGACTGGAACGCGCGGTACACCTGGCCCCGGTTCGTCTGTGCGGTGCCCGGCGATTTCTTCGCTGCCGTGCGCGCGGAACTGGCCGGTCGGGCCCCGTCGCCGCAGACCCGGGACATGAACCCGATCTACACCGGCAAGGACGTCTCCTATATCGACACCAAGCAGGCCAACCGGGCCGCCGAGGATGCCGTGCTCGGCGCTGAGCGGTTCTCGGCGTTCGCCGCGCTGCTTTCCGGCGCCCGCTACCCGGAGGCCGCACTGGCCAAGGCGTGGGTGCAACTGGCCTGGGGCGCCCACCACGACGCCATCACCGGCAGCGAGTCCGATCAGGTGTACCTGGACCTGCTCACCGGCTGGCGGGATGCCTGGGAGTTGGGCCGCGCGGCCCGGGGTAACGCCCTGGCGGTGCTGTCCAGCGCGGTGGACGCCGAACTTCCCTCTGTGGTGGTGTGGAACCCGTTGGCGCACAAGCGATCCGATATCGTCACCGTCCGGCTGGATGAGCCGGTGTCCGGCGGCGCCGCCATACTGGATGCCGCCGGCGGTGCGCATCGAGCTCTCGTCGAGGACGACGGCCATTCGGTGAGCTGGCGGGCCGAAGACGTCGGCTCGCTGGGGTGGCGGACCTACCGCCTGGTGGACAGTGACGAGCCCTCGGCGTGGATCCCCGCCGACGGACTGGAGATCGGCAACGAATTTCACGGCCTGCGGGTCGACCCGGCCCGCGGCGGGGGAGTGGTCTCGATGGTCGAACACGGCACCGGGCGCGAGCTGATCACCGACGGCGCCGTCGGCAACGAACTGGCCGTCTACGACGAATACCCGGCCCACCCGGAGGCCGGTGAGGGGCCCTGGCACCTGCTGCCCACCGGGCCACTGGAATGCTCGTCGGCCTTTCCGGCATCGGTGCAGGCCTACCGCAGTCCACTCGGCGAGCGCCTGGTGATCACCGGCGCCGTCGGTGCGGTCCTGAGTTACACCCAAACGCTGACGCTGTGGCGCGGCGTCGACCGCCTCGACTGCCGCACCACCATCGATGACTTCACCGGCGCCGACCGACTGGTGCGGCTGCGCTGGCCCTGTCCGGTGCCGGGCGCGCTGCCGGTCAGCGAGGTCGGCGACGCGGTGGTGGGCCGCGGCTTCGGGCTCCTGCACGACCACTCCTCCGGCGAGGACCGTGCCGTTGACTCGGCCGAACACCCGTGGACACTGGACAACCCGGCGCACGGTTGGTTCGGGTTGTCCTCCTGCGCGCGGATCCGCATCGGGGAGAGCGTCCGCGCCGTCTCGGTCGCCGAGGTGATCACCCCCGCCGTCCCCGAGACTGCGGCCGATTCTGATTCCGATGCCGACAGCGCAGCCCGGGATCTGATGGTTGCCCTGGTTCGCGCCGGGGTGACCGCCACCTGCAGCGCCGCCGACCATCCTCGCTACGGCCACCTCGAGGTCGACTCCAATCTGCCCGACGCCCGCATCGCCCTCGGCGGCCCGGAGGACAACGCCTTCACCGCCGCGGTGCTCGCCGCCGCCGACCCCGCCTACGCCGCTGAAGTGGCACGTCAACTCGCCGAGGGCCGTGCGAGGGTCTTCGTGCCGGCCGCCACGACATTGGGCAGCGTGTGGGTCCCCGACGCCGACCTGCGCGGCGTGCTGGACCTGCCGGTGCTGATCCTCGCCGGCGACGGGGCGGTCGAGGCGGTGGTGTCCGACCTCGACGACGCCGAGATCGCCGTGGTTCAGGACGCCGTGGTTCAGGGCATTGGTGCCGATTGCGGCGAATTCGAATCCCATACCGTCGCATTGATCAACCGCGGCGTGCCCGGGTTCGCCGTCGAGCACGACGGCACCCTGCACACCTCGCTGATGCGGTCCTGCACCGGCTGGCCATCGGGGGTGTGGATCGACCCACCCCAGCGCAAGGCCCCGGACGGCTCGAACTTCCAGTTGCAGCACTGGAGCCACACCTTTGACTTCGCGCTCGTCTCCGGAGCGGGGGACTGGCGCGCCCTCGGAATGCCCTCGCGCGGAGCCGAATTCAACCATCCGCTGATTGCTGTCGGCATCGACAGCGGATGCGCAGGATTGCCGTCGGACGGATCCCTGCTGACCGTCGAACCAGCCGGCTCCGTGGCACTCGGTGCGCTGAAGGCGACCGGCAACCCGACGGCCGTCGGTAGCGCCGACGTCGTCGACCCGACGAATATCACCGTCCGTCTCGTCGAAACCATCGGCGCGAGAGCCGATGTGCAGATCACCACGTCGGTCGGTGAGGTCACCGATATCGCAGCGGCCGACCTGCTGGAGAAGCCGCGCAGCACCGATAAAGACCCGCTGGATCTGCACGGCTACCAGATCGCCACGTTGGCAACGCATTTCGATGCCGAGAAGGTCATCGACGCCGCCGGCCGCCAACTTGCTCCCGATGCCGAACCCGCCCAGCCGCTGTACGCCCGCTACTGGCTGCACAACCGCGGGCCCGCCCCGCTGGGCGGACTGCCGGCGGTCGCGCACCTGCACCCTGAGGCGGTGGCCGCCCAGCCCGGTGAGACCGTGCGCTTGCGGCTGAGTGTGGCCAGCGACTGCAGCGACGCCGATCTGAAGGCAGCTGTGCGGACGATCCACCCGCCCGGCTGGGAGGAGTCCTCCAGGATGTTCGCGGGCCGAAGCTATGACCTGCCCCCACGCGGTCACCGCGACGCCGCGATCACCGTCCACGTGCCCGACGACGCCGAACCGGGCCATTACCCGGTGCGCGCCGAACTGACCGTTTCCGGTGACGTGCCGCCGTCGTGGCGACAGCGCGTCGAAGACGTCTGCGTGATCACCGTGGGCGATCCGGGCGAGGACCTGGTGGTGCTGATGGACCAGGAAACCCCCGATCTCGTCGTCCAACGCGGCGGTACCGCCCGGCTGACCGCGACCGTGGCCAGCGGCGCGCGCGCCGATCTCCACCTCGAGGCGCACCTGATCAGCCCCTGGGGAACCTGGGAGTGGATGGGTCCGGCGTCGCTGGGCGCCACCCTGCCGGCGCAGTCGAGGGTCGAAGTCGGCTTCGACATCACACCGCCGCCCTGGGCGACTGCGGGCCGGTGGTGGGCGCTGATCCGGATCGGCTGCGCCGGTCGACTTCTCTACACCCCCGCGGTGGCGGTGACGGTCCGGTGAGTCTTGCTGCGACAGTTGCCGGTTCTCCGATCGAGGTAGCCGAGATCGACGCGCGAGAAGCTGTCTTGCGGGCCTCTCCCCAGACCGCCGCGCTACCACGACCGGGTACCAGCGAGGGCCGGCAACTGCGACGTTGGCTCACCCAACTGCTCGTCACCGAACGGGTGGTGGCCGCCGAAGCCGCCTCCCTGGGGGTCGGCGTCACCGACGCCACCCCCACCGAATCCGACCTGCTGCCCGACCTGACGGCGCGTCTGGAGATCGGCAGCATCGCCGCCAGCGCGCTGGCCGACCCGCTGGCCAGGGCGGTCTTCGCTCACGTCACCGCTGATGTCGAAGTCGCTGACGAGCAGGTCGCCGGCTATCACCGGCGCAACCCGCTTCGCTTCGCCGGGGAGGCTCAGCCCGAAGTGGCTATCGCGGCCATGCTGCGCGGCGCCGCGTGCCGGCGAGCGTTCCGGATCTGGCTGGACCAACGCCGCGCCGCGCTGGTGTGGCTGGCTCCGGGCTACGAGCACCCCGGCGACCCCCGCCAGCCTGACAACACCCACAAACACTGAGATGGGCACCGATCCGTCCCTGAGTCCATTCCCGGGTCGCTCCGCTCCTGCCCGCCGGCTAGCCCTGGACATCGGCGGGACCAAGATCGCCGCCGGCGTCATTGACGCGAACGGTCAAGTGCTGCACAAGAATCGGCAGCCCACGCCACACAGCGACGACCCCGAGCAGGTCTGGGCGGCAGCCGAACGTTGCATCGCCGAGGCGCTGGACGCCGCCGGTGCAACGGTCGACGGGGTGGGCATCTCCTCCGCCGGGCCCATCGATCTGCCCGGCGGGACGATCAGCCCGGTGAACATCGCCGCCTGGCGCGGATTCCCGGTCCGGGACCGGGTGGCCGCCGCCGTCCCCGGGGTTCCGGTGCGGCTGGCCGGTGACGGTCTGTGCATGGCGCTGGGCGAGCACTGGCGCGGCGCCGGGCGGGGAGCGCCGTTCATGCTCGGCATGGTGGTGTCCACCGGCATCGGCGGCGGCCTTGTCCTCGACGGGGTGCCCTACGACGGGCGCACCGGTAACGCCGGCCACGTCGGCCACATGATCGTCGACGTCGACGGACCGCCCTGCACCTGTGGCGCCCGCGGTTGCGTCGAAGCCATTGCCAGTGGCCCCCATCTTGTGGCCTGGGCCCGCGACCAAGGCTGGGCCGGCGAGGACGCCAAGGCGCTGGCCGAGGCCGCTGCGACCGGCGACGCGGTCGCCGTGCGGGCATTCGGGCGCGGCGCGCGGGCGATTGCGGCGATGATCGCCTCGGTGGCGGCCAACTGCGATCTGGACCTGGTGGTCGTCGGCGGGGGAGTGGCCAATGCAGGCCCGGTGCTCTTCGACCCGCTGCACGAGGCCCTGCGCGACTACGCCGCGCTGGACTTCACCCGCGGGCTGCAGGTGGTTCCCGCGGAACTCGGTGGAGACGCCGGCCTGGTCGGTGCCGCTGCCCTGCTGCGCTGATTTGGGCTGACCGGCAGGCACGCGCTAGCCTTACCCCGTTCCACCGAAGACCGTTGGTCACCGATGAGCGCGAGCCCATCAGTTGAAGGTCCGGCAACGCCGGCGGCCCACGCAGGAGGACGAGGCACGAACGCCGCGCGCAAGCGCGTTCTTTCACGCCCCGGCCAACTGCGCCGGGGCGTTCGTCGTTTCAAGGCCCAGTCTTTCGGCGGAGCATCCGGTATCCCACTGGAAGAAACATGAGGAGGCAATGCATGGCCAAGCCTGAAAAGGCCACCGCGGTCGCCGAGATCACCGAGCAGTTCAAGTCCTCGACGGCCACCGTGGTCACCGAGTACCGCGGTCTGACCGTGGCCAACCTGGCCGAACTGCGTCGCTCGCTGAGCGGCACCGCCACCTACACCGTCGCCAAGAACACCCTCGTCAAGCGGGCTGCGGCGGAGGCGGGCATCGAGGGCCTCGACGAACTGTTCGCCGGACCGACCGCAATCGCGTTCGTCAGCGGCGAGGCTGTCGACGCGGCCAAAACGATCAAGAAGTTCGCCAAGGAACACAAGGCGCTCGTCATCAAGGGCGGCTACATGGACGGTCACGCGCTGACCGTCGCCGAGGTCGAGAGCATCGCCGACCTCGAGTCGCGCGAGGTGCTGCTGGCCAAGCTGGCCGGCGCCATGAAGGGCAACCTGGCCAAGGCGGCCGGGCTGTTCAACGCTCCGGCATCGCAGATGGCCCGCCTGGCCGCCGCGCTGCAGGAAAAGAAGTCCGGCGAAGCCGCTTAACCACTGACAACCACCAGCAACGACCCACACCAGTAATTACGGAAGGACCACAACCATGGCAAAGATGTCCACTGACGACCTGCTCGACGCGTTCAAGGAGATGACCCTCCTGGAGCTCTCGGAGTTCGTGAAGAAGTTCGAAGAGGTCTTTGAGGTCACCGCGGCCGCCCCGGTCGCCGTGGCCGCCGCCGGCCCCGCCGGTGCCCCGGCCGAGGCTGCTGAAGAGCAGGACGAGTTCGACGTGATCCTCGAGAGCGCCGGCGACAAGAAGATCGGCGTCATCAAGGTCGTCCGCGAGATCGTCTCCGGCCTCGGCCTCAAGGAGGCCAAGGACCTCGTCGACGGCGCACCCAAGCCGTTGCTCGAGAAGGTCAAGAAGGAAGCCGCCGAGGAGGCCAAGGGCAAGCTCGAGGCTGCCGGCGCGACGGTCACCGTCAAGTAGACGAAACCGTCACTTTTCTTCAGCAAATCCCCCGCGAACCCCTCCGGTTCGCGGGGGATTTGTCATTTGCGTCATGTGATGTGTTCTCGGTGCGGACAAACGTGATGCAGCCCTAAGTCCGTGCGATACAGTGACGCCAACCACAGGTGTTTTGCGGTGTTGCGCCGGGAAGGAATTTGGCATGGGCGTTCAAATCGACGTCGAGAACCTCAGCAAGTCGTTCGGTTCCTCCAAGATCTGGGAGGACGTCACGATGACGATTCCGTCCGGTGAACTGAGCGTCATCCTGGGCCCGTCCGGTACCGGCAAGTCGGTGTTCCTCAAGTCGCTGATCGGCCTGCTGCGCCCGGAGCGCGGCAAGATCATCATCGACGGCACCGACATCATCCAGTGCTCCGCCAAGGAGCTCTACGAGATCCGCACCCTGTTCGGCGTGCTGTTCCAGGACGGCGCGCTGTTCGGCTCGATGAACCTGTACGACAACACCGCCTTCCCGCTGCGCGAGCACACCAAGAAGTCCGAGTCCGAGATCAACAAGATCGTCATGGAGAAGCTCGACATCGTGGGTATGCCCAACGACGGGCACAAGTTCCCCGGTGAGATCTCCGGCGGTATGCGTAAGCGCGCCGGCCTGGCCCGTGCGCTGGTGCTGGACCCCGAGATCATCCTCGTCGACGAGCCGGACTCCGGTCTGGACCCGGTCCGCACCGCCTACCTGAGCCAGCTGCTCATCGACATCAACGCCCAGATCGACGCCACCATCCTCATCGTGACGCACAACATCAACATCGTGCGCACCGTGCCGGACAACATCGGCATGCTCTACCGCAAGCACCTGGTCATGTTCGGTCCCCGCGAGGTGTTGCTGACAAGCGAGGAGCCGGCGGTCAAGCAGTTCCTCAACGGCCGCCGCATCGGCCCGATCGGCATGTCCGAGGAGAAGGACCAGGCCACTGCGGCCGCCGAAGCGGCGGCCATGGAAGCCGGCCAGAGTGACGGCGGCGTGGAAGAGATCGAGGGCGTGCCCCCGCAGATCATGGCCACGCCCGGTATGCCGGAGCGCAAGGCCGTCGGACGTCGGCAGGCGCGGGTGCGCGAGATCCTGCACACCCTGCCCCCCGCCGCGCAGGAAGCCATCCGCGCCGACCTCGAGGCGACCGGCGGCGGCCAGTACGCCAACCCGGTGGCTTCCCCCGACTACGGCGACTAAGGCTGCGCGCCGACCATTGCGCTGACCAAATTCTGACGTGGCCGATCGCTGACAGCTAATTTGCTGTTTGCTGGCCACGGTCGGGGTAGCGTTTGCTCGTCATCAATGAGGAGGCAACGCTGTGGGTGATCGACAAGGTGATCGTCGAGTTCTGCTGGGCACCAGTGCAGTTCTGGTGGGGCTCGGTTCGGCCCTGATTTCCGGAACGGC
>DAIPYT010000087.1:0-8256 GCA_036782595.1 Mycobacterium sp.
GCTGCGCGGACACTTGTAGCCGGCCAGCTTGTCCTTGCACCAGGCGATCAGCTCCTCCGTGGAGACCTCCTGACCTGCGTAGAGTTCGACGACGGCCTTCACCGACTCGCCCCACTTCTCGTCGGGAATCCCGAACACGGCGGCGTCCATCACCGCGGGATGATCGGTCAGCGCCCGCTCCACCTCGACGGAGTAGATGTTCTCCCCGCCGGAGATGATCATGTCCTTGAGCCGGTCCTCCACGAAGACGAACCCGCCGTCGTCGACCCGTCCGATGTCACCGGTGCGGAACCAACCGTCCGCGGTGATCGCCTCCCGGGTGGCCTCCGGCTTGTTGTGGTAGCCCTCCATCAACTGCGGTGTCCGGAACCACAATTCGCCGGGCTGGCCCTGCGGAACTTCTTCGAGCGTATCGGGGTTGACCACCTTCACCTCGACCTGCCCCATGGGCTGCCCGGCGCTGGTGAGCCGCTCCGGATGGGACTCGTCGCGGTGGGCTTCGGGAGACAGTTGGGTGACTGCTCCGCACACCTCGGTAAGGCCGTACACCTGAACGAAGTCGGTATCGGGGAAGTCCACCAGTGCCTGGCGCAACAGTGCCGGCGGCATCGGGGATGCCCCGTAGACGAAGGTGCGCAACCGGTTGAAAAGGCTGACCGCATCCGGACCCATCTCCATCACCTTGGCCAGGACGGCGGGCACCAGGAACGTGCGGGTGGCACCCGCCAGCATCGCACCGGCCAGTGATGCGCCGTCGACCTCCCGGGTCATGATGGTGTTGATGCCGGCGTGGACACTGAACTGCATGTAGGACGACCCGCCGACATGGAACAGCGGCATCGAGACCATGCTCTTGTCATCGGCTTCGAACTCGAAGGTCTGGGAGTTCACGGTGTGTGCCATCAGGTTGGCCTGACTCAGCCTGATGCCCTTGGGGTTTCCGGTGGTCCCCGAGGAGTACATGATCACGCAGACGTCGTCGGGGTGGACGTCGTCGCCACGCTCGCGCGGGGTGGCAGCGGCGAGCATGGCCTCGTACTCGTCGCCGTCGGCGCCCTCGGGTGTGACCACGATGACGTGCTCGACGTGGGTGAGCCGGTCGCGAATGTTGTCGATCGAACCCTTCAGATCGGCGCCGACGATGATCAGCTTGGCGCCGCAGTCGTTGAGGACGTAATCCATCTCGTCGCCGGCCAGCCGGAAGTTGACGATGGCCGTGGCCGCGCCCAGGCTCGCCGCGGCCAGTGTCGTCTCGACGCAGGCGGGGTGGTTCTTGTCCAGGAACGCCACCACATCGCCGCGGCCGATACCGCGCTGTGCCAGCGCGCCGGCCAGCCGCCGCACCCGTTCGTTGAACTGGGCCCAGGTGAAGCTACGGCCGAGGTAGCTGATGGCCTCCTCGTCGGGCTTGACCTGCGCCCAGTAGGCGAGCCGTTCGTCAAGGAAGCGCGTTTGAGGTGGTTGCTCCATAGCAACAGGGTGCCATCCGCGGGATGGCCCATCGAGCGGTTTGTCGCAATCAGTCGATCGCGTTGGGCAGCATGGTCGCTCTACTGTGTCATTCATGACCGACCTGCTCCGCCACCCGCTGCATTCCGGCCACCTGACCGCCGGCGCACTCAAACGCAATAAGGACCGCCCGGTGCTGTTCCTCGGCGACACAACGCTGACCGGCGGCGAATTGGCGATGCGGATCAGCCAGTACATCCAGGCTTTCGAGGCCCTCGGCGCCGGCAGTGGCGCGACCGTCGGACTGCTCTCCCTGAACCGGCCCGAGGTGCTGATGATCATCGGGGCCGGACAGACCCAGGGCTACCGGCGCACCGCCCTGCACCCACTGGGTTCCCTGGAGGACCACGCCTACGTGCTGTCCGATGCGGGTGCGACCGCGCTCATCATCGACCCCAACCCGATGTTCGTCGAACGGGCAGTCGGGTTACTGGAGAAGGTCGAGTCGCTGCACCAGGTGCTGACGCTGGGTCCGGTGCCACCGGCACTGTCCGAGGTCGGTGTGGACCTGATCGCCGCGGCGGCCGGATATGCGCCCCAGCCACTTGTGGCGGCCGATCTTGCGCCCGACCATGTCGGCGGGCTGACCTATACCGGCGGCACCACCGGCAAGCCCAAGGGTGTGATCGGCACGGTGAGTTCGATCCTGACGATGACGACGGCGCAACTGGCCGAGTGGGAGTGGCCGGAGCATCCCCGATTCCTGATGTGCACCCCGCTCTCGCACGCCGGGGCGGCGTTCTTCGTGCCGACCATCGTCAAGGGCGGGGAGATGATCGTGCTGCCCAAGTTCGACCCGGCCGAGGTGCTGCGGGTCATCGAGGAACGCCGGATCACCGCCACCATGCTGGTGCCGTCGATGATCTACGCGTTGATGGACCATCCCGACTCCCACACCCGCGACCTGTCGTCGCTGGAGACGGTGTACTACGGTGCCTCGGCGATGAACCCGGTGCGACTGGCCGAGGCGATCGGAAGGTTCGGCCCGATCTTCGCGCAGTACTACGGACAGTCCGAAGCACCGATGGTGATCACCTATCTGGCCAAGGGCGACCACGACGAGAAGCGGCTCACCTCGTGCGGTCGGCCCACGCTCTTCGCCCGCGTCGCACTGCTGGACGGCGACGGAAACCCTGTTGCCCGTGGGGAGGTCGGCGAGATCTGCGTGTCCGGGCCGCTGTTGGCCGGCGGCTACTGGAATCTGCCGGAGGCCACTGCCGAGACGTTCCGCGACGGCTGGCTGCATACCGGCGACATGGCCCGCGAGGACGAGGACGGCTTCTTCTACATCGTCGATCGGGTCAAGGACATGATCGTCACCGGCGGGTTCAACGTGTTCCCGCGCGAGGTCGAGGACGTCGTCGCAGAACACCCCGCGGTGGCGCAGGTGTGCGTGATCGGAACCCCCGACGAGAAGTGGGGCGAAGCGGTGACCGCAGTCATCGTGCTGCGGCCCGGCCAGCCCTCCGATGCCGACTCGGTGGCGGCACTGACAGCCGAGATTCAGGCCTCGGTCAAGGAACGCAAAGGATCGGTGCAGTCACCCAAACAGGTTGTCGTCGTGGATTCGGTCCCGGTGACCGCGTTGGGCAAGCCGGACAAGAAGGCGGTACGGGCGACGTTCTGGGCCGGCACCGGGCGGGCCGTGGGATGACCAAAGCGGTCCTCTTCGACTTCTCCGGAACGCTGGCCCGCCTCGAGGAAGACGACACCTGGTTCGACGGGATGGGACTCGACGAGTCGATGCGCGCGGCGGTGATGGACCGGATGACCCACCCCACCGCCACCGTCACCCACCACGCCTGGGAGCACCGCGACCTCGATCCATCGATGCACCGGGAGGCCTACCTGCACGTGCTGCGCGATTGCGGACTGACCGAGCAGCACGCCGAGACGCTGTATCAGCGCTGCATCGATCCCGCCGAGTGGCAGGTGTACCACGACACGGTGCCGGTACTGGAACGGTTGCGCGCCAAAGGCATCCGCACCGCAGTGGTGTCGAATATCGCATGGGACATCCGCAATGTTCTCACGCCGGCCAACGCGCACGCCGACGAGTACGTGCTGTCCTTCGAGGTGGGGGCGGCCAAACCCGACCTGCGCATCTTCGAGGCGGCTTTGGCCCGACTGGGCGTCGATGCCGCCGATGCGCTGATGGTCGGGGACAGCGAGGAGAACGACGGCGCCGCTCGCGCGCTGGGATGTTCCTTCGCGCTGGTCGACCCGCTGCCCATTGCGCAGCGGCCCACCGGGTTGGTCGACGCGATGCGTATCGCCGGGCTTGCCTGGTAGCCGGTTCAGGCGCTTCGGAGGTTGCGAATCCGTCGGGGACTGGGCGCCCGCACCTCCTCGTAGTGCTCGAGGAGTTGATCGCAGATCCGCGGCCAGCCGCGGTTGACCACGCTTCGCCGCGCGGCCAGTGCGTATCGCGACCGCTGTGCCAGGAGGTGATCGACGGATCGGTGGAGGCCGGATTCAAAGCCGTCGACCGGCAGCAGGACACCGGTGCGGAACGACGTGACGAGATCACGCGGGCCGCCCGCATCGGGTGCCACCACCGGGACGCCGGACGCCAGCGCTTCCTGGACAGCCTGACAGAACGTCTCATGCTCCCCGGGGTGGACGAAGACGTCCATGCTGGCGTAGGCGGTGGCCAGTTGCTGTCCGTGAAGTTCGCCGGTGAATACCGCCGAGGGCATCATCGACTGGAGCCTCGATTTCTCGACGCCATCCCCGACGATGACCACCTGGATGTCGGTTCGGCGTGCGAGGACGGCGAGGCGTTCCACGTGTTTCTCCGGTGCCAGCCGGCCTACGAAACCGATGATCGGGCGGCCGTCCGGCGACCACTGAGCACGAAGAGGTTCGCTTCGCGCCGAGGGCGCGAATCCATTGAAGTCCACCCCGCGCGCCCAGTGGTGGACACGGGGAATCCCACGGGCCCTGAGGTTTTCGATCGCGGCAGTCGACGGCGCCAAGGTTCGGTCGGCCAACGAATGCAGATGGCGCATCCACGCCCAGGCTGCCGGGGCGGCAAACCGGACGCCGTAACTACCGGCGAATCCGGCGATATCGGTCTGGTACACCGCGACAGTCGGAACGCCCAACCGGCGGGCGGCACGTAGGCCTCCGTATCCCAGTAGCGCCGGGGAGGCCAGGTGCACCACATGTGGGTCGAAGCCACGCAAGGCACGTAGCAATCCCGGCCCCGGAGTGCCGAGGGGAAGCGATGTCACGGCGGGAAACATCCGCGACGGCACGCGGTGGATCCGAATCCCGTCATGGACTCGGGGCGCCGGCGGCGCGCCCCCCGGATTGTCGGGAGCTATGACAAGTGCTTCGTGGCCGGTTCGGCGCAGATGTTCGAGGATCCGCAGCACCGAGTTCGACACACCGTTGACGTTGGGAAGGAATGATTCGGCGACCAATGCAATCCGCACGGTTCAAGGCTGCAACCGAAGGGTTTCCGGCTGGTTGCCGCCGGGGATACGTCATCCGTCGAATTGCCGTCCATCGTGTTCACCTGGCGTCGGTGGTGGGCCTGACACTCACGCCGTCCGGTGACGGCGGCAGCGGTGGCGGTACCGTCGTGCCGTGAGCGAGAACCCGTTCAACCCGGCCCTGTGGACCTCCGTGGCAGGCTTCGAGGATTTCACCGACATCACCTACCACCGTCATGTCGCCGACGGCGCACCGCAGCCGACCGTCCGGATCGCCTTCGACCGGCCCGAGGTGCGTAACGCCTTCCGCCCGCACACCGTCGACGAGCTCTATCGGGCGCTGGACCACGCCCGGATGTCCCCGGACGTGGGCGTGGTGCTGCTGACCGGCAACGGGCCCTCCCCCAAAGACGGCGGTTGGGCGTTCTGCTCCGGGGGTGATCAGCGCATCCGCGGACGTAGCGGCTACCAGTACGCCGCCGGCGAGACCGCCGACACCGTCGATCCGGCCCGCGCCGGCCGGCTACACATCCTGGAGGTTCAACGCCTGATCCGGTTCATGCCCAAACCGGTGATCTGTCTGGTCAACGGCTGGGCGGCCGGTGGCGGGCACAGTCTGCATGTGGTGTGCGACCTGACCCTGGCCAGCCGGGAACACGCCCGGTTCAAACAGACCGACGCCGATGTCGGCAGCTTCGACGGCGGTTACGGCAGCGCCTACCTGGCTCGGCAGGTGGGCCAGAAGTTCGCCCGCGAGATCTTCTTCCTCGGCCGCCCCTACACCGCCGAGCAGATGCACCGAATGGGCGCAGTCAATGAGGTGGTCGACCATGCCGACCTGGAGAACGTCGCGCTGGATTGGGCGCGCGAGATCAACGGCAAATCCCCTCAGGCGCAACGGATGTTGAAGTTCGCCTTCAATCTGCTCGACGACGGATTGGTCGGCCAGCAACTGTTCGCCGGGGAGGCCACCCGGCTGGCCTACATGACCGACGAGGCCGTCGAGGGCCGCGATGCGTTCCTGGAGAAACGCGACCCCGACTGGACACCGTTCCCCCGCTACTTCTAGGAGCGACTTGTGACCCTGCGCCGACGGCTTACCAAGGCGATTGCGATGACCGGTATGCGCCCTCCTTTGCGGGTGCCCAGTTCCACCCATATCGACCTGCGCGGCAAACGCGTCCTGATCACCGGGGCATCCTCGGGTATCGGTGAAGCCGGCGCGGAACGGTTCGCCGCCGAAGGCGCGGAGGTGATCGCCGTCGCACGGCGCTGCGACCTGCTCGAGGCGCTTTCCGAGCGGATCGCCGAGGCCGGCGGCACTGCCGCAGCCATCCCCTGCGACCTGTCCGATCTGGCGGCGGTGGACGAACTGGCCGACATCGTCGAGAAGCGGTTCGGCGGGGTGGACATCCTGGTCAACAACGCCGGCCGTTCCATCCGCCGGCCGCTGGCCGACTCCCTGGACCGCTGGCACGACGTCGAACGCACCATGACGCTGAACTACTACTCGCCGCTGCGGCTGATCCGGGGCCTGGCCCCGGGGATGATCGAACGGCGCGACGGCCACATCATCAACGTCGCCACCTGGGGTGTGCTCAGTGAGGCCTCTCCAATGTTCGGTGTGTACAACGCATCCAAGGCCGCACTGTCGGCGGTGAGCCGGGTGATCGAGACCGAGTGGGCGCACCACGGCGTGCACTCGACCACGCTGTACTACCCCCTGGTGGCCACCCCGATGATCGCGCCGACCAAGGAGTACACCGGCATGCCGGCGCTGAGTTCACAAGAGGCCGCGCAGTGGATGATCGACGCCGCCCGACACCGCCCGGTGCGCATCGCCCCGCGATTCGGTGTCAGCGCCCGCGCCCTCGACGTCGTCGCGCCCGGCGTACTCAACGCGGTCCTCAAGCGTCAGCGGATGCAACCGACCTAGAGAGGTAGAAACGATCCATGGAGATTCTCGCCAGCCGGATGCTGCTACGGCCAGCCGACTACCAGCGCTCACTTGTTTTCTACCGCGACAGCATAGGTCTGGCGATTGCACGCGAATACCCCGGCGGCACAGCATTCTTCGCGGGACAGTCGCTCATCGAGATCGCCGGCCACGGCCGTCCGGACGACGCCGGAGGACGTTTCGCCGGCGCACTGTGGTTGCAGGTCCGCGACGTCTACGCCGTCCAGGACCAGTTACGGGAGCGCGGCGTGGCGATCGCCCGGGAGGCCCGCCAGGAACCGTGGATGCTGCATGAGATGCACGTGGAGGATCCCGACGGCGTGACGCTGATCTTCGTGCAGGTGCCGGAGAACCATCCGTTGCGGCGGGCGGCGCCGATCAGTTGACCCGCGCGGTCAGCGGCCGGTCTCGAGGGGCCAGCCCACCGAGGCGAGGCGCGCGGCGACCTGCCGGATCTCCTCGGGGTTGGGTTCTTTCTCGATGACCTCGTGGATCGCATCGCGGATCTGCTGTTCGGTGACAGGGGTGTCGGCGTCGGTGTGCCGGACGATGGTGCGAGCCGCGCTGATGACTTCCTCCTCGGTCAGCGACCGCATCAGCAGTGCCAGCAGTGGGAAGTAGTCCTTCGGGGGCACCCCTTGCGGGTAACCGTCGTGAAGCCAGCCGACGACGTTGTCGACGAAGCCTTCCTGATGCTCGACGGACATCGCTGCTACCTCACTTCTTCGGGAACATCGGGAACAGGTCCACGCCGAAGTGGTGGATGATCGTGGCCCTCGTGATCCACGCGACGGCGGTGACGATGACGAAGGCGACGAACGCGAACAGCAGGATCCCGACGAACTTCAGCGGCGGGTTCGGCTTGTGAATGAGGTGGTCGGCCTCCTCGCCGCCTGCACCGAACGAGTAGGCGAGCATCCCGGTGGCGAACAACGCCGGGAGGCCCGCCCCGAGCAG
The DNA here is from genome assembly GCA_036782595.1 of Mycobacterium sp. Taxonomy (GTDB): domain Bacteria; phylum Actinomycetota; class Actinomycetes; order Mycobacteriales; family Mycobacteriaceae; genus Mycobacterium. The sequence continues at coordinate 7,864 of DAIPYT010000087.1, forward strand.
CAGCCCCACGACAAGCACTTTGAAAATGGACTCCAGGTAATGCATCCTCTGGTCCTCTCGTCAGACCGGGGTCTTGGGTTGCGAGGCCTTGGGCAGTCTCGAATCCGTCTTGGCGGCCGCGGCCCCGCGGACCTCAGCCGGCACAACCGAATTCGTCGTCTCGTCCCAGTCGGCGTTGACGTTGCTGTGGTCGACCTTCTGTTGTTGGGCGCGCCACCACATGTAGCCCGACAGTCCGACCAGGATCAGGAAGATCAGGCCGTCGCCGGCCAGCCGGGAGCCGGTGGCGTCCTTGACGAGCAGGGACAGCCAGTAGGACAGCGCCCCGACGAGGGCCGCTGCCGGCAGAGTGACCAGCCACGCGACCGCCATCCGGCCCGCGACTGCCCAGCG
>DAIPYT010000087.1:8266-10712 GCA_036782595.1 Mycobacterium sp.
CCCAGCGGACCTGCGCTCCCGGCTTGCCGACGCCGCTGCCCAGGATCGAGCCGGTCGCCACATGGGTGGTGGACAGCGCCATGCCGGCCGCACTGGAGCTGAGGATGATCGCCGCCGAGGAGGCCTCGGCAGCCAGGCCCTGCGGAGACTCGATCTCCACCAGGCCCTTGCCCAGGGTCCGGATGACCCGCCAGCCGCCGAGATAGGTGCCCAATCCGATGGCCACCGCGCAGGACGCGATGATCCAGAACGGCAAGCCGTCGTTCTTCACATCTCCGGTGAGGTGGCCGGTGGTGATCAGCGCGAGTGCGATCACGCCCATGGTCTTCTGCGCGTCGTTCGTGCCGTGCGCCAGGGCGACCAGCGACGCGGTGGCGATCTGGCCCCAGCGGAAGCCCGTCTCCCTGCGGCGGTGCAGCACCTTGCGGGTGATCCGGTAGACCAGCCAGGTGCCGCAGGCGGCGACAAGACCGGCGATCACCGGCGCAGCCAGGGCGGGGATCAGCACCTTCTGGGTGACACCAGGCCAGTTCACGCCGGCGAACCCGAGCGCAGCCAGCCCGGCTCCGATCAGCCCGCCGAACAGCGCGTGCGAGGAACTCGACGGGATGCCGAACAGCCAGGTCAGCAGATTCCACAGGATGCCGCCGATGAGGCCGGCGAAGATGATCGTCAGGCCCATTGACGCGTCGATGCCCGACAACAGTTGCCCGGTCTTGGCGTCCTGCACCTTCAGCACCGAGGTGGTCACCGTGATGGCCACCTCGACGGACAGGAACGCACCGACCAGATTGAGGATGCCGGCCAGCAACACCGCAACTTTGGGTTTGAGGGCACCCGTAGCGATTGAGGTCGCCATCGCGTTGCCCGTGTCGTGGAACCCGTTAGTGAAGTCGAACGCCAGCGCAGTAGCGATCAGCAGCACCAGGATGATCATCTCTGTGCCCATGCCGACATTCTGCGACCGCGTCTAGACTTTTGGGTAATTACCGCGAGACTGGTGACCTTGGTCCACCTGCGCGTTTACCTATCTGAGTCAGGAATTCATCAGCCGTTCACTGCTCGTATCCTTAAGCTTCTCCGCGCAGTGGAATTGCCGGGGTTACTAAGCCAGCGGTCTTGCGCAACAGTCTTTAGACTCAGAGCGAAACATGCGGCCAGTCCCTGCCAGGAAGGTGACGCGGGTGAACCGATTCCTCGCCAACATCGTGTCCTGGCTTCGGTCCGGTTACCCCGACGGCGTGCCGCAGAACGACTATCTCCCCATCCTGGCTCTGTTGTCCCGACGGTTGACGGCCGACGAGATCCTCGAGGTGGTCCGCCAACTCAGCCATCTGCCCCGACCTGGATTCGTCGACATCGGGGCTGAGATTCTTCGGGTGACCGACCAACTGCCCAAACCGGCCGACGTCGAGCGGGTACGCGCCAAGCTCTCGCCCAACGGCTGGCCGCTGGACGATCCGCGCGACGCCGAGGAGGCCGGATAACCGCCCTGCGCGCACTCGTCATCCCGCGCGGACCGTCAGCACTGTCCCTTCTGGTCGCGCTCGAGCGGCTGTTGGACGGCCGCGATGCTCCGATCGTTCCTGTTCCAGCCGGCGATCTGCGTGCCGCCGAAGCGCTCTCCGCCTCATTACGGGTGGGCGAGGAGATCGACGATGACATCGCCCTGGTGATCACCACCTCCGGTACCACCAACGCCCCGAAGGGTGCGATGCTGACCGCAGCTGCGCTGGTCGCAAGCGCTACCGCCACCCATGACCGCCTGGGCGGCCCCGGAACCTGGCTGCTGGCGCTTCCGGCGCAGCACATCGCCGGGATGCAGGTACTGATCCGCAGCGTTCTGGCCGGGACCGTGCCTGCCGAGTTGGATATCTCCGCAGGGTTCGACGTCAGCGAATTGCCCAGGGCGGTAACCCAAATGGGCCCGGGCCGGCGGTACACCTCACTCGTCTCCAACCAACTGGCCAAGGTGCTCGCCGACCCGGCCGCCGCTGAATCTCTCACCGAACTGGATGCGGTGCTCCTCGGCGGCGGGCCGGCACCCGCGTCCCTGCTCGACGCGGCGGCCGCCGCCGGGATCACGGTGGTGCGCACCTACGGATCCAGCGAGACCGCGGGCGGCTGCGTCTACGACGGCATTCCGCTCGACGGTGTGGACGTGCGTATCAACGACCCCGGCCCGGCCGGGGAAGGCCGAATCGTCATCGGCGGGTCCACGGTGGCCAAGGGCTACCGCAATCCGCCTTCGTCCGGACCGGACCCGTTCGGCCAGCCGGGCTGGTACCACACCGACGACATCGGGCGCTTCGATGACTCCGGTCGGCTCACCGTGCTGGGCCGCGTGGACGACTCCATCAACACCGGAGGGCTGGTGGTCATGCCGGGTGCTGTCGAGGCTGCCGTGGGCCGCCACCCCGCCGTCGCCGAGTGCGCGGTGTTCGGC
>DAIPYT010000087.1:10722-12175 GCA_036782595.1 Mycobacterium sp.
GCCAACGCGTGGTCGTCGCCGTGGTGGCCTCGGCATCGGTCCCGCCGACGCTGGAGGAGTTACGCGCGCGCGTCGCCGAGTCGCTGGGCCGCACCGCCGCACCGCGCGAGCTCCACCTCGTCGATGAACTGCCCCGCCGCGGAATCGGCAAGGTGGACCGTCAGGCCCTACGCCAACGCTTCGGGTGACGAAAGCGTGACGTAAGCGCAGGTCCGGAGCACTCCCGGTTACGCTCGTCTGGTGACTTCCCGGGTTCTGATCGCTGATGACGACGCCGTGGTTCGTGACGTCGTCCGGCGCTACCTCGAGCGTGACGGCCTTGAGGTGCGGGTCGCCGGGGACGGCAACGAGGCGCTGCGGGTGCTGGGCACCGAGCGGATAGACGTGGCCGTGCTGGATGTGATGATGCCCGGCCCGAACGGATTGTCGCTGTGCCGGACCCTGCGCCAGGGCGGGGACTACACCGTTCCGGTGATTCTGCTGACCGCCCTCGGTGAGGAGGACGACCGGATCGCGGGACTGGAAGCCGGCGCCGATGATTATTTGACCAAACCGTTCAGCGCCCGAGAACTCGCCCTGCGCGTGCGATCGGTGCTGCGCCGGGCTCCGGCGGCGCCGACGACGGTTCCGTTGGACATCACGGTCGGTCAACTGCGCGTCGCCACGGCGTCGCGGTCGGTGACCGTAGGCGGCCAACCGGTCGGGCTGACCAACCGCGAGTTCGATCTGCTGCTGTTCTTCCTGACCCACACCGACACGGTGTTCTCCCGCGAGGAACTGCTCAAGCGGGTGTGGAACTGGGACTTCGGCGACTTGTCGACGGTCACGGTGCACGTCAAGCGACTGCGCTCCAAACTCGGCGAGCACCACCGGGTGGAAACCGTCTGGGGTCGCGGCTACCTGTGGCGGGGTGAAGCCGGCGGCGGTGACGGTGCCTTTGAATGAGTTGATCCAGGATGCGCTGCTGGCGTTGGGGTGCTCATTGCCGGTGGTGCTGATCGGTGGGCTGATCATTCGACTGGCCCGCTCCTGGTCGTTGACCGTCAGCATGGTGGCACTGGTGCTCGTCCCCACGTTGGCGACCTTCGTCGGGGTGTCGTGCGCCAGTCGGTTCATAACGGAGCCGAACTTTCAGTCGATTGCGATCGTGCTCCTGGTGGTTGCGGTGGTGACGGTTCCTTCCGCGTTGATGATGGCCCGCTACCTAGCCCGAAGAACCGTGTGGGAGCAGGAGATTCAGGATGCGGAGGCGGCCGCCGAGCAGTCCCGCCGGCAGCTGGTTGCCTTCGTCAGCCATGACCTGCGCACCCCCCTGGCCGGGATCAGGGTGCTCTCCGAGGCGATCGCCGACGGCGTGGTCAGCGATGACGAGGTGCGGGTTCAGGCCAAACGTATCGAGCAGGAGAGCGTGCGACTGCAGGAGATGGTCGACGACCTTTTCGAAATGGCCAAG
>DAIPYT010000088.1:0-4333 GCA_036782595.1 Mycobacterium sp.
GCGGCCAACCTGCTGTGTTTCATCGGATCCTGGTTCTTCACCACCGCGGGGTGGATGCAACTGAAGCTGTCCGATAGGTCCGATGAAACCGCGGAGATCGAATGGTATTCGGCGGCAGTGCAATTCGCCGGGACCGTACTGTTCAACGTCAGCACCGGCGCCGCACTGTTGATGCAGTCGACAGGCTGGCGGCGGCACCTGGTCTGGACGCCCGATGCCGTCGGGTCGCTGGCCTTCCTGATCAGCGGTGTGCTCGCAGTGGCCGCGCTGACCGTCGACTCGGTGCGGCGGGACCGGCTGACCGCGTGGCTGAATATGGTCGGATGCCTGGCCTTCGGGGTATCGGCCGCGGCCGCCTTCGTCCGGCGGTCCGGGGTCACCGAGGACGCTTGGCTGGCTAACCTCGGCACCTTCATCGGGGCCCTGTGTTTCCTCGCTGCCGCCCTGCTCGGGTTGCCGCGTTTTCGCGAACCGGGTCGTTCACTGCGACAATTTGCGGCGTGACTAGCCCTGCAACCGAGCACGACTTCCGAAACGTCGCCATCGTGGCCCACGTCGACCACGGCAAAACCACGCTGGTCGACGCCATGTTGCGGCAGTCCGGCGCATTGACCCATCGAGGCGACGACGCCGTGGAACGCCTGATGGACTCCGGGGATCTGGAGAAGGAAAAGGGCATCACGATCCTGGCGAAGAACACCGCGGTGCACCGGCACCACGCCGACGGCGGGATGACGGTGATCAACGTGATCGACACCCCCGGCCACGCCGACTTCGGCGGGGAGGTCGAGCGCGGACTGTCCATGGTGGACGGGGTGCTGCTGCTGGTTGACGCATCCGAGGGTCCGCTGCCGCAGACCCGTTTCGTGCTGCGCAAGGCGCTGAGCGCGCACCTGCCGGTGATCCTGGTGGTCAACAAGACCGACCGTCCCGACGCCCGCATCGCCGAGGTTGTCGAGGAGAGCCACGACCTGCTGCTCGACGTCGCCTCCGACCTGGACGCCGAGGCGCAGGAGGCCGCCGAACGCGCCCTGGGCCTGCCCACCCTGTTCGCCTCCGGGCGTGCCGGCGTGGCCAGCACCGTGGAGCCGGCCAACGGCGAGAATCCGCAGGGTGACAACCTCGACCCGCTGTTCGACGTGCTGCTCGAGCACATCCCGCCGCCCAAGGGCGATCCGGAAGCGCCCCTGCAGGCGTTGGTCACCAACCTCGACGCCTCGGCGTTCCTGGGACGGTTGGCGCTGATCCGGATCTACAAAGGCAAGCTGCGCAAGGGCCAGCAGGTGGCCTGGATGCGTGAGGTCGACGGGGTGCCGGTGATCGCCAGCGGCAAGATCACCGAACTGCTGACGACCGTCGGCGTCGAGCGCAACCCGACCGAGGAAGCCGTCGCCGGGGATATCGTCGCCGTGGCCGGCATGCCGGAAATCATGATCGGCGACACCCTGGCCGACCCCGACCACGCGCACGCGCTGCCGCGCATCACCGTCGACGAACCCGCCATCTCGGTGACCATCGGAACCAACACCTCACCGCTGGCGGGCAAGGTCACCGGTCACAAGCTGACCGCGCGGATGGTCAAGTCCCGGCTGGACAGCGAACTGGTCGGCAACGTCTCGATCCGGGTCGTCGACATCGGCCGACCGGATGCCTGGGAGGTGCAGGGCCGCGGTGAATTGGCGCTGGCTGTGCTGGTCGAGCAGATGCGCCGGGAGGGTTTCGAGCTCACCGTCGGCAAGCCGCAGGTGGTCACCCGGACCATCGACGGAAAGCTGCATGAGCCGTACGAGGCGATGACCATCGACTGCCCCGAGGAGTTCGTCGGCGCCATCACCCAGTTGATGGCCAACCGCAAGGGCCGGATGGAGCAGATGACCAATCACGCCGCCGGTTGGGTTCGGATGGACTTCATCGTCCCCAGCCGTGGACTGATCGGCTTCCGGACCGACTTCCTGACGTTGACCCGCGGCACCGGTATCGCCAACGCGGTGTTCGACGGATACCGGCCGTGGGCCGGGGAGATCCGGGCCCGCCACACCGGATCGCTGGTCAGCGACCGCGCCGGATCGGTGACCCCGTTCGCGATGATTCAACTCGCCGACCGCGGCACCTTCTTCGTCGAACCCGGCGACGACACCTACGAGGGCCACGTCGTCGGCATCAACCCGCGCGCCGAGGATCTCGACGTCAACGTCACCCGGGAGAAGAAGCTCACCAACATGCGCTCCTCCACCGCTGATGTCATGGAGACGCTGGCGCGGCCGATGGAACTCGATCTGGAGCAGGCGATGGAGTTCTGTGCCGTCGACGAGTGCGTCGAGGTCACCCCGGAGATCGTCCGGGTCCGCAAGGGCGATCTCGACGCCACCACCCGGGCCCGCAGCCGCTCGAGGGCCAAGGCGCAGAAGGCGTGACCGGAAACAGAGCGATTCGGCCGATACGCTGAGGGGCGTGCTGAGCCGCTCACGCAGACTGCAGATGACTGCGGGCGCGATGGCGCTGGTACTGGTCGGATGCGCGGCCGATCCGCCGCCGGCGCCGCAGAGCACCCAGACCGCACAGTCGGCGGCACCGGCCCCGAAGGCCGCGCAGATCATCGTGGCGATCGACTCGATCGGCGCCGGTTTCAACCCGCATCTGCTCAGCGATCAGTCGGCGGTCAACGCCGCTATCAGCGCACTGGTGCTGCCGAGTTCGTTCCGGCCGGTTCCCGATCCGGCCACGCCGACCGGTTCGCGCTGGGAGATCGACCCGACCCTGTTGGTCTCCGCCCGGGTTAGCGGCCAGAGCCCCTTCACCGTCACCTACAAGATTCGGCCGGAGGCGGCCTGGACCGACAACGCACCGATCGCCGCCGACGACTTCTGGTACCAGTGGCGTCAGATAGTCAGCCAGCCCGGCGTCGTCGATCCGGCCGGCTACGACCTCATCACCGGGGTGCAGTCGCTGGACGGCGGCAAGACCGCGGTGGTCACGTTCTCCCAGCCCTATCCGGCATGGCGGGAACTGTTCAACAACCTGCTGCCCGCACATATCGTCAAGGACGTCCCGGGCGGCTTCCCGGCCGGGTTGAACCGGGCACTGCCGGTGACCGGTGGCCAGTTCCGGGTGGACAACATCGATCCGCAGCGTGACGAGATCCTGCTGGCCCGCAACGACCGCTTCTGGGGGCCCCCGGCCGCGCCCGACCAGATCCTGTTTCGCCGCGCCGGGGTTCCGGCCGCGCTGGCCGATTCGATCCGCAACGGCGATACCCAGGTGGCGCAGGTGCACGGGGGAGCGGCGGCCTTCGCTCAGCTTTCGGCGATTCCGGATGTACGCACCGCCCGGGTGATCACCCCGAGGGTGATGCAGCTGACGTTGCGGGCACAGGAGGCAAAACTGTCGGATCCTGTTGTGCGCAAAGCGATTCTGGGGATTCTTGACGTCGAGCTACTCGCCGCGGTGGGTGCCGGAAGCGACAACTCCGTCACGCTGGATCAGGCGCTTGTGCGCTCCCCGAGTGATCCCGGCTATGTGGCCACCGCACCCGCGCCGCTGGGCCGGGACCGCGCGCTGCAACTGTTCAGCGAGGCCGGTTATCAGGTCGACCGCAGCGCCGCCGAATCAGCTGTGCCGCCGGTGCCGGGCAGCACCGCGCAACCGGATGCCGCCCGCGGGCGGATCAGCCGCAACGGTCAGCAGTTGACACTGGTGATCGGTGCGGCCGCCAACGACCCCACCTCGGTGGCGGTGGCCAACACCGCGGCCGACCAGTTGCGCAGCGCCGGAATCGCGGCGAGCGTGCTGGCGCTGGATCCGCCGGTGCTCTACGGCGCGGCGCTGGCGAAGAACCGCGTTGACGCGATCGTCGGCTGGCGATCCGCCGGCGGGGACCTGGCCACGGTGCTGGCATCGCGCTACGGCTGCCCGGCGTTGGAAGCCACCCCTGTGCCGGCCACCGGGACCGGGACACCCGCCGCACCCGCACCGTCCGCACCGCCCGATCCGCAGACGCCGACCAGCACCACCCGGTCGGCGCAGCCCAACCCACTGATTCGCGCGCCGTCCAACCTCACCGGGATCTGTGACCGTTCCATCCAGCCGAAGATCGACGGGGCGCTGGCGGGAACCCTGAATATCAGCGATGTCATCGCCGCTGTGGAACCGAAACTGTGGGCGATGTCCGCGGTGCTGCCGATCATGCAGGACACCACGATCGTGGCCGCCGGACCGACCGTCCAAAACGTCAGTCTCACCGGTGCGATACCGATCGGGATCGTCGGAGACGCGGGTCGTTGGGTCAAGACCGCGCCGTGAGGAGTTCTCATGTCTGATACCCCGCTGTCTGATA
>DAIPYT010000088.1:4433-11917 GCA_036782595.1 Mycobacterium sp.
CCCGCTGTCTGATACCCCGCTGTCTGATACCCCGCGGTTGTTGTTCGTCCACGCGCATCCCGACGACGAGACGATCAACAACGGTGTAACCATGGCGAGGTATGCCGCTGCGGGCGCAGAGGTGACCGTGGTGACCTGCACCCTCGGCGAGGAGGGCGAGGTGATCGGTGACCGCTGGTCGCAGCTCGCGGTCGACCATGCCGATCAGCTCGGCGGATATCGCATCGGTGAACTCTCCTCGGCCCTGCGGTATTTGGGGGTAGCGGGTCCCCGCTTCCTCGGGGGTGCGGGATGCTGGCGGGATTCGGGCATGGTGGGCGCGCCGGCTCGGCGCCACGAGCGGTTCGCCGATGCCGACTTCGAGCGAGTGGTGGGCCAGCTCGCCGACGTCATTGCCGAGCTTCGGCCCCATGTGGTGGTGACCTACGACCCTGACGGCGGCTACGGCCACCCCGACCATATTCAGGCGCATCGCGTCACCACGGCCGCGCTGCCCGCGGCGGCCGCGCGCTGGCAGGTGCCAAAGTTTTACTGGACAGTTGTGTCGCCCAACGCATTTCGCCGCGGTTTGCAGTCCCTGACGCCCGACGATCTGCGGCCGGACTGGATCTGGCCCCCGGAGGACCCTTCGTTCGGTTTCCCCGAGGACCGCATCACCGCCGTCGTCGAGGCACCCGAGCACGTGGCCGAGAAGGTGGCCGCGATCGCGGCGCACGCCACCCAGGTGGAGTTGGGTCCGACCGGGCGGGCATTCACGCTGTCCAACAAGATGATCATCCCGGTGCTCGCCGCCGAACACTACGTCCTGGTGTCGGGACAGCCGGGTCCGACGGCCGATGACGGCCGGGAACACGACCTGCTCGCGGGCCTGAATCTGTCCTGATGGATTCCGTTCAGACCGATTCCCGGGGGTCCCGCGTGGTGCTGGCGATCCTTGCGTTCGACGGGGTGCTGTCGGCATTGGCCGGGGCTTTTCTGTTGCCGCTGCACGTGGGCCCGGTGCCGTTTCCGATCAGCGCCGCGCTGAGCGGCCTGCTCAACGCTGCGTTGGTGTGGGCAGCGGGTTACTGGACGGCGTCCCGAAGGCTCGTCGCACTGCCGTTGTGGACCTGGCTGGCCACCGTGGCGGTGTTATCGCTCGGCGGACCCGGCGGCGACGTCATTTTCGGCGGACCGGGGATCATGGGCTTCTCGGTGCTGCTGTTCATGATCCTCGGCGCCCTGCCGCCAGCGATGATGCTGCGCCGGCGCGGCTGAGTCCCGATCAGCCGGCGCGGCTGAGTCCCGATCAGCCGGCGCGGCTGTGGGCCCGCGATTTCCGATTCGGCCGCTCAGCCTTGGCCGACGACCCGTCCCCGGCATCGTCGGTGGCCCCAGCGCTGACCGGGGCGCTGACCGGGGCGCTATGGCCCCGGCGGACGGTCCGGGTCGGCTTCGGAGTCTCGGCAGCAGCCGGTGCCTCGTCGGCGACCACAGTTTCGACAGCGGCGTCCGACTCAGGGGCGGGTGCCTCGACGGCCGGCGCGTCAGAAAGCTCGGAGACCTCCGGGGTGTCCGCCTTCGGGGTATCTGCCACTTCCATGTCTGCCTTCGGGCTGTCGTTCTCGGTAGCCGGCGCAGCCACTGCCTTCGGTGCCTGAGCCTCGGTCGGTTCAGCGTCAGCGACCTCGACGGCGGCGGCGCGCACGCTTGCCGCTCCGGCGGGCACTGTAGCGGCAGAGATCGGCGGCAGCGGCGGGACCGGGATGTTGATCCAGTTCAGGACACCCTGGATTGCGTTGTTGACGGAGGTGGTGATGCCAGCCCAGATGTCGGGTCCGATCGCGGCGAAGTTCAGACCGATCAGATCGGCGAAGGAGTACACCCCGCCCCGGACCAGCGGTTCGATGGTGTTGTACAGCAACGGGATTGCCGGGGTGAACCAGTTCACCACCGGGATGCGACCCAGGGCGTAGCCGGCCCACTGCATCCCGTAGCTCGCCCAGTCCTCGGCGAAGTTGTAGGTGTTCTTGATACCGACCTCGATCGGGGTGGTGATCGAGCGGGCCGACGGGGCGGCGAGCAGACTTGCCGATTCAGCACTCGCCGCGCTGGGCAGGACCGACGCGCCGGGTAGCGGCGGGAACGGCGGGAACGGCGGCAGCGGCACGATGCTGTAGAGCCACGCGAGGGCGTAGTCGATGGCATTGGCGACCGACTCGGTGACACCTGCGGTGATATCGGGCCAGATCTGGCCGAAGTCCAAGCCGATGATGTCAGCGAAGACGAACACCCCGGACTGCACCAGGGGTTCGATGGTGAAGTAGCCCAAGTCGATAGCCGGTGCGAGCCACCAGACACCCGGGATGAAGCTCAGAACGTACTGAGTGAGCTCAAAGCCGTAGGCGACCCACGGCTCGACGAAGTCATAGGTGTTCTTGATCGCGTTCTCAAGCGGCGTGGTGACTGCGGACAGCGCGACGGCGGCCGAGGCACTCTTCGCCGGGTTCAGAGCCGGCACACCCGCCGGGCTCACGACCGCTCCGCTCACGAGGGCGGCACTGACACCGGCGATCAGATACGAGCGTGCGGACAGCGCGAAACTCGACTGGCTCATGGCTAACACCTCACACATTTGCTGACAGTACGCTGAGAGATAGTACTGCTTAACCTGAGAATTGCACAGGGGCGCTGGTCGGGCTGCGCAGTGAGGGGCCGACCGGTCGGTACTACTGTGGTCCCCATGACCTCGTCGGCGCTGCGCCGGGTACTGCGCCGGGCGCGCGATGGTGTGGTGCTCAATGTCGACGAGGCCGCGATCGCGATGACGGCCCGGGGCGACGACCTCACTGACCTGTGCGCGAGTGCGGCGCGGGTCCGCGATGCCGGGCTGGTGTCGGCGGGCCGGCGTGGCCCGGACGGACACCTCCCGGTGTCCTATTCCCGCAAGGTCTTCATCCCGGTCACCCATCTATGTCGGGACACCTGCCACTACTGCACGTTCGTGACTGTCCCGGGCAAGCTTCGTGCCGCCGGCCGCGGGATGTATCTGGAGCCCGACGAGATCGTCGACATCGCCCGTCAGGGCGCCCAACAGGGCTGTAAAGAGGCGCTGTTCACCCTGGGTGACCGCCCGGAGGCCCGCTGGCCCGAGGCGCGCCAGTGGCTCGATGAACGCGGCTATGACTCGACCCTGGACTACGTGCGGGCGTGCGCGATCCGGGTACTTGAGGAGACCGGCCTGCTGCCACACCTCAACCCCGGGGTGATGAGTTGGGCGGAACTGTCCCGTCTGAAGCCGGTTGCTCCTTCGATGGGCATGATGCTGGAGACGACGTCGCGCCGACTCTTCGAGACTCGCGGACTGGCTCACTACGGCAGCCCCGACAAAGACCCTGCCGTACGGTTGCGCACCCTGACCGATGCGGGCCGGCTGTCCATCCCGTTCACCACCGGCCTGCTGGTCGGCATCGGCGAGACACTGGCCGAGCGCGCCGACACTCTGCACGCGATCCGCAAGGTGCACAAGGAATTCGGTCATGTCCAGGAAGTCATCGTGCAGAACTTCCGGGCCAAGGACCGCACGGCGATGGCGGAGGTCCCGGACGCGGACTTCGACGAGTTCCTGGCATCCGTGGCGGTGGCCCGACTGGTGATGGGGCCGGATATGCGCATCCAGGCCCCGCCCAACCTGGTGTCGCCCGCTGAATGTCTGGCGCTGCTGGGCGCCGGGGTCGACGACTGGGGCGGGGTCTCCCCGGTGACCCCCGATCACGTCAACCCGGAACGGCCCTGGCCCGCCCTCGATGACCTCGCCGCGGTCACCGCACAGGCCGGTTTCGATCTCGTGCAACGACTCACCGCCCAGCCCAGATATGTCCAGGCCGATGGCGGCTGGATCGATCCCCGGGTAGCCGGGCATGTGGCGGCGCTGGCCGACCCCGACAGTGGCTTCGCGCGCGATGTGATCCCGGTCGGGCGACCGTGGCAGGAGCCCGACGAGGCCGCTGAGTCGCTCGGCCGCACCGACCTCGCCACCGCGATCGATACCGAGGGGCGTCGTGCGGACACCCGCAGCGACCTCGGCAGCGCCTTCGGGGACTGGGACTCCATCCGCGACCGTGTCGGTGAGCTGTCCGCCCGCGTGCCGGAACGGATCGACACCGACGTCGCCGCCGCGCTGCGTGCGGCTGAACGCAACCCCGGAGGCTGCAGCGACGCCGAGTACCTCGCCCTGGCGTGCGCAGACGGTTCGGCATTGGATGCCGTTGCCGCACTGGCTGATTCGCTTCGTCGCGATACCGTCGGCGATGACGTCACCTTTGTGGTGAACCGGAACATCAACTTCACCAACATCTGCTACACCGGCTGCCGGTTCTGCGCCTTCGCCCAACGCAAAGGCGACGCCGATGCCTTCTCGCTGTCCACCCGCGAGGTAGCAGAGCGGGCGTGGGAGGCTCACGTCGCCGGCGCCACCGAGGTGTGCATGCAGGGCGGGATCGATCCCGACCTGCCGGTGACCGCGTATGCCGACATCGTTCGGGCGGTCAAGGCGGCGGTGCCGTCAATGCATGTGCATGCCTTCTCACCGATGGAAATCGCCAACGGGGTCACCAAGAGCGGCAGCAGCATTCGGGATTGGCTGATCGGTCTGCGGGAGGCCGGCCTGGACACCATTCCCGGTACCGCGGCGGAGATACTCGACGACGAGGTGCGCTGGGTGCTCACCAAGGGAAAGTTGCCCACCGCGCTGTGGGTCGAGATCGTCACCACCGCGCACGAAGTCGGCCTGCGATCGAGCTCGACGATGATGTACGGGCATGTCGACACCCCGGCGCACTGGGTTGGTCACCTGAACGTCCTGCGCGGAATCCAGGACAGCACAGGCGGTTTCACCGAGTTCGTCCCGCTGCCGTTCGTTCACCAGTCCTCGCCGCTGTACCTGGCGGGAGCCGCGCGCCCCGGCCCGACCCACCGGGACAACCGTGCTGTGCACGCGCTGGCCCGGATCATGCTGCACGGGCGGATCTCCCAGATCCAGACCAGCTGGGTCAAGCTCGGTGTCGAGCGCAGCCAGGTGATGCTCAACGGCGGCGCCAACGATCTGGGCGGAACCCTGATGGAGGAAACCATCTCCCGGATGGCCGGCTCGCAGTACGGCTCGGCGAAGACCGCGGCCGAACTTGTGGCCATCGCCGAGGGCATCGGGCGTCCGGCCCGCCAGCGCACCACGACCTATTCGACGCGGGCGGCCTAGTTGTCACTGAGGCGGCATACTTGCCACCTATGGTCAGGAGGGCGCCGCTGACCGCGGCGATCGCATTCGCGGTGCTGTCGGTCCTTGCGGTCGTGGTGGTGCCGCTGGGGCCCGGTATCGAACGTTCCGGCGCGGAAGTCGTCGACCATTTCAGCGCCCACGCCGACATGATCCGGTTACGCGCCTTGCTGGCGGCCGCCGCGCTGCTGGCTGTGGTCGTGGTGATCGGTTATGCCCGGGAGCGCCTCGACGGGCCGGCCGGATACATCTTCACGGTCGGGGCCGCTGTCCTGATCGCTCACGTCGGCATCCAGTTGGCGCTCACGTCGGGGATGGCCCTGCACGCCTCCAGCATGGACCCGGCCACCGCCCGGGTGCTGAGTGACATTGCCGCGATGTGTGGACCGTTGTTGACGGTCGCGGGTCTGATGCTGGCCGGTCCGGTCATCCGGGCGGCGCGGGACGGCAGGTTCCCGTACTGGCTGGCGGTGATCGCGGCGGCGTTCGCCGTGGAGCAGCTCGTGCAGCTGTTGACGATCATCGGGCCACCCGGCAGCTTCATCGCCCCCGGCGGCCCGATGACCGTCTACCTTGGCGGTGGATTGCTCCTGGTTTTCCTGTTCGCGCTCGGTATCGGTACTGCGCAACCGCTATCCGACGGGCCTGAAGGTCCACCAGCCGTCTACGATTCCGGTTCATCGGATAATGTGCCTCTGCCGACTCAACCAAGAGCCCATCGAGGAGAACCTTCGTGACCTACGTGATCACCGAAGCCTGCGTCGACATCAAGGACAAGGCCTGTATCGAGGAATGCCCGGTCGATTGCATCTACGAGGGCGCCCGCATGCTCTACATCCATCCCGATGAGTGCGTGGACTGCGGAGCCTGCGAGCCGGTCTGTCCGGTCGAGGCGATCTACTACGAGGACGACGTTCCCGACCAGTCGTCGCAGTTCACCCAGATCAACGCCGACTTCTTCGAGGAGCTCGGCTCACCCGGCGGTGCGTCGAAGGTGGGGCTGACCGAGAACGATCCGCAGGTGGTCAAGGACCTTCCCCCCAAGGGCGAGGACTGATCGCCCGAGATCGTCGCCCGGCGCCGGTATCGGCGTCGCTGCCGGTGTTCCCCTGGGACACCCTGGCTGCCGCCGCTGCGACCGCCCGCGCGCATCCGGGTGGGATCGTCGATCTGTCTGTCGGTACTCCGGTCGACCCGGTGGCACCCGTCATCCGGGCCGCGCTCGCCGAGGCTTCCGCGGTTCCCGGTTACCCGACCACGGCCGGGACACCTGAGCTGCGCGCCTCCGCTGTCACCGCGCTGCGGCGCCGCTACGGCATCACCGGCCTGGATCCCGACGCGGTCCTGCCGGTGATCGGCACCAAGGAGCTCATCGCCTGGTTGCCGACGCTGCTCGGCCTGCGGTCGGAGGACGCGGTGGTGGTCCCCGAACTGGCCTACCCGACCTACGAGGTGGGCGCCCGGTTAGCCGGCGCGAAGGTGATCGTCGCCGACTCGCTGACCCAGTTGGGTCCGCAGAACCCGGCGGTGATCTACCTCAACTCGCCGAGCAACCCGACCGGCCGGGTGCTGGGCCCCGACCATCTCCGCAAGGTGGTGCACTGGGCCCGTGAGCGCGGCACGCTGGTGGTGTCCGACGAGTGCTACCTCGGTCTGGGCTGGGACCAGCAGCCCTACTCGGTGCTGCACCCTGACGTGAGCGGCGGCGACCACACCGGCCTGCTGGCCGTGCACTCGCTGTCCAAGAGTTCGTCGCTGGCGGGCTACCGGGCCGGCCTCGTCGCCGGGGACGCCGACGTGGTCGCCGAACTGCTGGCGGTGCGCAAGCACGCCGGGATGATGGTTCCCGGCCCGGTGCAGGCGGCGATGGTGGCCGCCCTCGACGATGATCAGCATCAAGCCGCTCAGCGGGACCGGTACGCAGGCCGGCGCGCGGTGCTGATGGCGGCGTTCACGGCAGCGGGATTCACCATCGAGCATTCCGAAGCCGGGTTGTACCTGTGGGCGACCCGCGGTGAACGTGGTCGCGACACCGTCGACTGGTTGGCCGAGCGGGGAATCCTGGTGGCGCCGGGGGACTTCTACGGACCTCTCGGGGTCGACTATGTCCGAGTGGCCTTGACCGCCACCGACGAAAGGGTGGCGGCCGCAGCCGAGCGCCTGGCGGGCTGACTCAGTTCATGTTCCAGGGTTCGCCGTAGGTGGTGACGCTGTCGCCGGTCTTGGAGAT
>DAIPYT010000089.1:0-10176 GCA_036782595.1 Mycobacterium sp.
CGCCGATGAGGACATCCACCTGTTCGCCGGTGGTCGCCGATACCGGGACGATGGCGGCCGCATGCTCGCCGACCAGTTCGTTTACCGCCAGTAACTGGACAGCGACACGATCCTTGGGGACTTTGTCGATCTTGGTGACGATCACCACCAGCGTGGTCCTCGGCGCCACCGCGCGGATCTGCTCGAAGATCCAACGGTCGCCCGGCCCGATCGTCTCGTCGGCGGGAACGCACCAGCCGATGACGTCGACCTCGGAATAGGTATCGCGCACCAGATCGTTGAGGCGCTTACCCAGCAGGGTGCGTGGCCGATGCAGCCCGGGGGTGTCGACCAGCACGATCTGGAACTCCGGACGGTGCACGATGCCCCGGATGGTGTGACGGGTGGTCTGCGGCCGATTGGAGGTGATGGCCACCTTGCTGCCCACCAGTGCGTTGGTCAGTGTCGACTTGCCGGTGTTCGGTCGGCCGACCAGGCAGACGAACCCGGACCGGAAGGTCTCATTCACTGCGGTGTTATTCACTCCGGTCCTATTCACTCCCCGACCCGCCTGTCTGCGACCCGGCCAGCCGCACCAGAACGGTTCCCATCCGCAGCCGGCCGCGGTGATCGCGCTCCCCCTCGGCCCGCAGCCTCAGCCCATGCGTTACCACCTCGGCGCCGGGCAGCGGAACGCGACCCAGTTCGAGCGCGACCAGCCCGCCGATCGTGTCGACGTCCAGATCCTCGTCGAATTCGATGTCGTAGAGTTCGCCGACGTCCTCGATCGGCAGCCGTGCGGAAACCCGAAAAAGCTTGTCTCCCAGTTGTTCCACCGGCGCGACCTCATTGACGTCGTACTCGTCGGCGATCTCCCCGACGATTTCCTCCAGAACGTCCTCGATGGTGATCAGTCCGGCGGTGGCGCCGTACTCGTCGACCAGCAGCGCGATGTGGATGCGGTCACGCTGCATCTCCTTGAGCAGGTCGTCTAGCGGCTTGGAGTCCGGAATGAACACGGCGGGCCGCATCACTTCGGCAACGGTGATGTCCCGGGCGGCGCTGGCCGAGTAATAGGTTCGTCGCACCAGGTCTTTGAGGTAGATCACCCCGACGACATCATCGACATCCTCACCGATCACCGGCATCCGCGAGTGTCCGCTTCGGATGGCCAGAGATGTGGCCTGCGCGGCGCTCTTGTCGCTTTCGATCCACACCATCTCGGTGCGCGGCACCATCACCTCCCGCGCCGGGGTGTCGCCGAGTTCGAAGACCGACTGGATCATCTTGCGTTCCTCGTCGGCCACCACGCCGCGCTGCTGGGCCATGTCGACCACCTCGCGCAGTTCGATCTCGGAGGCGAACGGTCCGTTGCGGAACCCGCGGCCGGGGGTCAGCGCGTTGCCGAGCAGGATGAGCAGCCGGCTGATCGGAGTCAACAGCACCGAAATCGCCTGCAGCGGAAAGGCAGACGCCAGTGCGATCGGGTAGGCCTTCTGCCGCCCGAGCGTGCGCGGACCGACACCGACGACGACGAAGCTTACGACGGTCATGATGGCCGCCGCCCCGATCAGCGCCGAGCGCAGGCCGAAGCGGTCATTGAGGTAGTCCACCAGCAGAACGCAGGCGCTGGCTTCGCAGGCGATCCGCAGCAGCACGACAAGATTGATGTAGCGAGGCTTCTCGCGAACCAGCCGGCCCAGCCGGACCGAACCCGGGCGTTCGTCGCGGATGAGTTCTTCGACGCGGGCCATCGACACCGTGCTGATCGCGGCGTCGATGGCAGAGAACACTCCACCCAGCAGGATCAGGGCGATCGCGCCGGTCAGCGGCGCCAGTCCGTTCAATTTTTCCAGCCGGTCAATGGTCGAAGTACCGCGACTTGTCCAGCAGTTGCTGGTCCTTCTCGGCCTGCCGCTGCGCGTGGTATGACTCGACCTGGTCGGCCACCCATTCCTCGAGGAGCCGGCGCTGCAGGGCGAACATCTCCTTCTCCTCATCCGGCTCGGCGTGGTCGTATCCCAGCAGATGCAACACCCCGTGCACGGTGAGCAGCGCGAGTTCCTGACCCAGGCTGTGGCCCGCGGCAGTTGCCTGTTCGGCCGCAAACTGGGGGCACAGCACGATATCGCCCAGCATCGAGGGTCCGGGCTCCGGCGCATCCGGACGGCCGCCGGGCTCGAGCTCGTCCATCGGGAAACTCATCACGTCAGTGGGGCCGGGCAGGTCCATCCACCGCATGTGCAGGTCGGCCATCGCGGCGAGGTCCAGCAGCACCATGGACAACTCGGCGGCGGGATTGACGTCCATCTTGCGGATGACGAAGCGGGCGACGCTGATCAGTTCCTCTTCGGACACGTCGATACCCGACTCGTTGGAGACCTCGATACTCATCGCTGTCCTAAGGCCGTCGCCGCTGAGCCCGGTTGAGACCGGGCTGCTCGGCGACTCTGGCGTAGGCATCGACGATGTCGGACACCAGCCGGTGGCGCACCACGTCGGCGCTGGTGAGTTCACAGAAGTGGATGTCGTCGATGCCATGGAGGATGTCCATCGCCGCACGCAGACCCGAACGCGCACCACCAGGTAGGTCGACCTGCGTGATATCGCCCGTCACAACGATTTTCGAGCCGAAGCCCAACCGGGTGAGGAACATCTTCATCTGTTCGGCGGTTGTGTTCTGCGCCTCGTCGAGAATGATGAACGAATCGTTCAATGTGCGCCCGCGCATATATGCCAACGGCGCAACCTCGATCACCCCGGCGCTCATCAGCTTCGGAATGGCCTCGGCATCCATCATGTCGTGCAGCGCGTCATACAGCGGCCGCAGATACGGGTCGATTTTCTCGCTGAGCGTTCCGGGCAGGAAGCCAAGGCGCTCACCGGCTTCCACGGCGGGCCGGGTCAGGATGATCCGAGTGACCTGTTTGGTCTTGAGTGCCTGAACGGCTTTCGCCATCGCCAGGTATGTCTTGCCGGTACCGGCCGGTCCGATTCCGAACACGACCGTGTTGGCGTCGATCGCGTCGACATAGCGCTTCTGGTTCAGCGTCTTGGGCCGGATGGTCTTACCGCGCCGCGAGAGGATGTCCAGCGTCAGCACCTCAGCGGGCGAGGTGTTGTCCTCGCCGGCCACCATGGCGACACTGCGTCGTACGGCGTCGGCGGACAACGCCTGACCGCCGGCCACGATGGCGATCAACTCCGCGATCACCCGCTCGGCGAGTGCCACGTCGGCGGAGGATCCCGACAGGTTGACGGCGTTCCCGCGAACATGAACCTCGGCCGAGAGATTGGCCTCGAGCGCCCGCAGATTCTCGTCGGCCGACCCCAACAGACCCATGACGAGGTCGGGCGGAACAGTCATGCTGCTGCGTACCTGCGCGGCAGTGCTCGTCTCGCGGGGTGTCATATCACGCCCGAGTCTACCGATCCGCCCGCCCACCTGGGAGTGAGTACACCGAGCGCGCCCAGGGCGACCGCCGCGGCCGTCGAAGTGCGCAGCACAGTCGGCCCCAGCACCGTGGGTAGGGCACCGGCCGCGGCCAGCGTCTCCAGTTCGGCGTCGCTGACCCCGCCTTCCGGTCCGATCACCACGATGATCGCTTCGGCGTCGGCAACCGGGATGTCCGCGATCCGGCGGTCGGCGGATTCGTGCAGTACCAGGGTGAGCGCACCGGGGCGCCCGGCGAGATAGGCGGATAGATCACGGGTGGACAGCGGACCGCTGACCTCTGGGATCCACGCGCGCCGGGACTGCCGGGCCGCTGACCTGGCCACCGCGCGCCAACGGCGCAGGCCCTTGTCGGCGCGCTCACCGTCCCAACGGGCCACACAGCGTTCGGCCTGCCAGGCCACGAAATCATCGGCACCGGCTTCGGTCGCCAGTTCGACGGCCAGTTCGGAACGGTCGGCCTTGGGGATCGCCTGCACGACCGTGACCGGAGGATGGGGCCGCGGCGCGGTCCGGCGGGCGGCGATCCGGGCCGTCAGACTACGTTTCCCGGCTTCCTCCACCACGCAGTCGGCCACGGTGCCCGCCCCGTCGGAGAGGGTCAGCGTTTCGCCCGGCCGGATACGGCGCACCGTGGCGGCGTGGAAGCCCTCGTCGCCGTCGACGATCGCCGTGCCGCCGACCGCAGGGATGTCCTCGGCGTAGAACAGGGTCGCCGCCATCTGGGGAATCCGCGGCTCAGCGGCCGGTGAAGGTTTCCCGCAGCCGGCTGAACAGCCCGCCGCCATTGGCCTGCGCGGACGCCGCGCGGGTGGTCTTGACGGCGGCCCGTTCGTTGCCGTGGGTCTTGACCTCGGTGAGCAGTTCGCGGGTGCGGGCATCGAGTTTGGTGGGCACCGCGACCTCGATGTGGGCATGCAGGTCTCCGCGTGCATCGGAACGCAGTCGCGGCATGCCTTGGCCCCGCAGGGTCATCACGGCGCCCGGTTGGGTGCCGGGGCTGATCGTGATCTCGCATGCTCCGTCCAGGATTGCCTCGACGGTGACGGTGGTGCCGAGGGCGGCGTCGACCATCGGGACCGCGACGGTGCAGTGCAGATCCTCGCCGTCGCGGATGAAAACCTCGTGCGGCTGTTCGTGGACCTCGACGTAGAGGTCACCGGCCGGTCCGCCACCGGGTCCGACCTCGCCCTGGGCGGCCAGCCGCACCCGCATCCCGTCGGCAACCCCGGCCGGAATCTTGACACCGATCTCGCGGCGGGAGCGCACCCGTCCGTCACCGCCGCAGCGATGGCACGGGTCGGGGATCACCTCGCCGACACCGGAACAGGTCGGGCACACCCGAGACGTCATCACCTGGCCCAGTAGTGAGCGCTGCACGCTCTGCACCTCACCGCGGCCGCCGCAGATGTCGCAGGTGACCGGCATGGAATTGCCGTGTGTGCCTTTGCCCTGGCACAGGTCGCACAGCACGGCGGTGTCGACGGTGACCTGCTTGGTGACACCGGTGGCGCACTCATCGAGGGTCATCCGCATCCGCAGCAGGGAGTCCGATCCCGGCCGGACCCGGCCGATCGGCCCGCGCGAACCGCCGCCGCCGAAGAAGGCCTCGAACACGTCGCCCAGACCGCCGAAACCGGCGAAACCGCCCCCGCCGCCCGACGAGGACAGTGGGTCCCCGCCGAGGTCGACGATGCGCCGCTTCTCCGGATCGGAGAGCACTTCGTAGGCGGCGCTGATCTCCTTGAACCGTTCACCCTCGTCGGGGTTGATGTCGGGATGCAGTTCGCGAGCCAACTTGCGGTAGGCGCGTTTGATCTCGGTATCGCTGGCGTTCCTGCTCACCCCGAGCAGTCCGTAATAGTCGCGTGCCACGTCTGACCTCTCCGTACCTTTTTGGTGGCGCCGGCATCAGCCAGCGCGGTTGCCCAGAACCTCACCGATGTACATCGCAACCGCAGCGACGTTGGCCATCGTCCCGGGATAGTCCATCCGGGTGGGCCCCACCACGCCCATGCCGCCGTAAACCGTTCCCGCGCTGCCGTACGTGGTGGCGATCACCGACGTGCCGGCCATCTGTTCCGCCTCGGTTTCGTGGCCGATGCGCACCGTCACCTTACCGGCGTCCTGCTGGGCGGCGAGCAGTCGCAGGACCACCACCTGCTCCTCGAGCGCCTCCAGGACCGACCGCAGCGACCCGCCGAAGTCGGCGGTGTTGCGGGTCAGGTTCGCGGTACCGCCCATCACCAGGCGCTCCTCGCTGTGCTCGACCAACGACTCCAGCAGCACGGTGGCCGAACGGCCCACGGCGTCACTGAAAGTGCCGGCCTGGCCGGTGCCGCCATGGAGTCGGTTGGCGAGTTCGGCGACCGCCACGGACGCGGCCGAGAGCCGCTTACCCTCGAGCGCCTTGCTGAGCACGTCACGGAGCTGTCCGACCTGGTGTTCGTCAATGGTGTCGCCCAGTTCGACGATCCGCTGATCGACTCGGCCGGAGTCGGTGATCACCACCATCAGCAGCCGGGCCGGAGTCAGCGCGACGACTTCGAGGTGTCGGACCGTCGAGGCCGACAGCGTGGGGTACTGCACCACGGCCACCTGCCGGGTCAGTTGGGCCAGCAGGCGCACGGCCCGTCGCAGCACATCGTCGAGGTCGACGCCGGATTCCAGAAAGGACAGGATCGCGCGCCGTTCCGACGACGAGAGCGGCTTGACGTCGTGAATGCGGTTGACGAACTCGCGGTAGCCCTTCTCGGTAGGCACCCGACCGGAACTGGTGTGCGGCTGGGCGATGTAGCCCTCGGCCTCCAGCACCGCCATGTCATTGCGGACGGTGGCGCTGGAGACCCCGAGGTTGTGGCGCTCCACCAGAGCCTTGGAGCCGATCGGCTCTTTGGTGGCGACGAAGTCGGCGACGATTGCCCGCAGCACCTCGAACCGACGGTCATCCGCACTGCCCATACTGCCCACCTCCCGGTTTGGAAGCCATTTTACGGGTTTCCAGCAGCAGGTTTAGCAGATGAACCAGACGAGTGCTACCAGCCGAGTGCTACCCGGCCGCCGACACTCAGTCCAGCGCGATGAGTGGGGGCAGGATTCCCTTGCCGTACCCGGGCAGCCAGGCCGAGCTGAACAGCGAGCCGTTGGGGTTGCGCGGAGTCGGCTTGGCATGCAGCGAGGAATGGCCCTGCTTCTGGCACAGCCTGGCTCCCCCGCTCTCGCGGCAGTTGGAGGGGTTGGATGTCGCGCCGGCGGCCGGCGCGGTGGCGATGGCGGCCGCAGCGGCAGCCGTCGCGATCAACGAGGCAAGGGTCTTCCTGATAGCGGTGCTGGTGGCGCTCATGGTGTTGGTGCTTCCTCTCTTTGTTGGAAGCTCCACCGGCGGTTGATGTTTCACCTGTGGGGCTGATGCCTCCAGGCTAGCTAAAGGCGATCAGCAACTCACGAAGTTCATATCGTATACAAAAGGACCGGTTTTCTACCGCCGGGCCGGAAGCAATACCGTGAAAACCGTCCGGCCCGGAACTGATTCCGCGGTGACCTTGCCGCCATGCGCCTCAACGATCGACGCGACGATCGCCAGACCGAGTCCGCTCGAACCCATTTCCCGGGACCGTGCCTTGTCAGCGCGCACGAATCGACCGAACAGATTCGGCATGATCGCCGCCGGGATTCCGGGTCCCTCGTCGGCCACCGTCACCTCCACTGCGTCGGGCCCGTGGTCGATGACCGACGCGGTGACGGTGGTGCCCGCAGGGGTATGGGTGCGGGCGTTGGCCAGCAGATTGGCGACCAGCTGTTGCAGCCGTGCACGGTCCCCGCTGACTACGACCGGGTGCTCCGGCAGGTTGCTGACGAATCGGTGGTCGGGACCGGTGACGGTGGCGTCGTTGACCGCGTCGGCGACCAGGTCGCAGATGTCGAGTCGCTCGACGTCGAGGTCCTGACCCTCATCGAGTCGCGACAGGAGCAGAAGATCCGAGACCAGGTTCGACATCCGCCGTGACTCGGCCTCGATGCGTTCCAGCGCATATTCGGTCATCGCCGGCAGCATCTCGCTTTCCTGCCGGGTGAGTTCGGCATAGCCCAGGATCGCCGCCAGCGGCGTTCGTAGCTCGTGACTGGCATCGGTGAGGAACTGCTTCATCCGCCGGTCGGACTGGGCCATCCCGGTCAAGGCCGAATCCACGTTGTCCAGCATCTGATTCAAGGTGTGCCCGACGACGCCGACCTCGGTCTCCGGGTCGGTGTCACGGTCGTCCACCCGCGTTGTTATCCGGAACTCGGCGGCGTCCAGGGGAAGCGACGCCACATGGCCGGCGATCGCCGCCACGCGGCGCAGCGGACGCAAAGCGAGTCGGACGACGGCCACCGTCCCGGCCGCCGTCACCACCAACGCCAACAGCGTGAGTCCCAGCACGATGAGTGTGTTGTGTCGCAACGTCCGGTGCGCTTCCTCCAGCGAGACGGCCGACACCAGCCGCTCGCCATCGACAAGGTCGCGGCTGCCAACCCGGTGAGAACCCAGATCCCCCAGATCGACGGTCACGTGATTCCCGGCGTTCCAGTCGATCGACTCCAGTGCGCGCAGCGCGTCCGGCGGCGCGGGGACGGGTTCTGCGTCACTGAACGACGCACTGAGCACAAGTGCGCCATCGCTGAGGAGAGCGATCACCGTCCCCGGCGCCTGACCCGGGAAGGTGATGATCTCCCCTCGCCTGGCTTTGGCGTAGGAATAGCCGAACGCCGCCAGTGAGTTGGACACCTGCGCGTCGGAGAGGCTGATGACTTCGTTGCGCAGGCTGATCACGGCTG
Source organism: Mycobacterium sp. (assembly GCA_036782595.1). Taxonomy (GTDB): domain Bacteria; phylum Actinomycetota; class Actinomycetes; order Mycobacteriales; family Mycobacteriaceae; genus Mycobacterium. The sequence goes on from DAIPYT010000089.1 coordinate 8,249, forward strand.
CCGCGCCGACACCCATCACCGCCGTGCTGACGACCGCCGCAACGCCGACCACCAGCCGGCGCAACAGGCTCATTGCGTGGCCGTCACTTGGGGGGCCGCAGGATGTACCCCACTCCACGCACCGTGTGGATCATCGGATCCCGCCCGGTGTCGATCTTGCGACGCAGATAGGAGACGTAGAGGTCGACGACACTGGACTTGCCGCCGAACCCATAGTTCCAGACCCGGTCGAGGATCTCGGCGCGGTTGATCGCCCGGCGCGGGTTGCGCATGAGATAGCGCAACAACTCGAACTCGGTGACGGTCAGCGCGATCGGCTCCCCGCCCCGGGTGACCTCGCGGCTGGCGCCGTCGAGAACGAGGTCGCCGACGGTGAGCACCTCATCCTCGGGTGCCGCCATCGCTTTGGAGCGGCGAAGCAGTCCGCGCAACCGGGCGACGAGTTCCTCCAGGCTGAACGGCTTGGTGAGATAGTCGTCGGCGCCGGAGGTCAGACCGGTCACCCGGTCCAGCACCGAGTCCCGAGCGGTCAGCATCAGGGTGGGGGTGTAGGTCTCCGATTCCCGGATCCTCTTGAGGATCTGCAGGCCATCGATATCAGGCAGCATGATGTCGAGCACCAGCAGGTCGGGGCCGAAGTCGGCGAATTTGGCCAGCGCCTCTTCGCCGTCACGGGCCACCTCGATCTGCCAGCCCTCGTAATGCAGCGCCATTCTCAGGAGGTTCGTCAGCGCCGGCTCGTCATCGACGAGCAGCACCCGGATCGGTGTCCCGTCGTTGCGGGTGATGCGCGGTAGCTGGCCGAGGATCGCCGAACGCTGACGCGGGGTACGGGGAGTGACCGACACATTCATACGATAATTGTCGGCAACGGTTTTGCGAATGTCATGGACGGCATATGAGTTTCATATCTTTCGCCGATGCCCGCAGACACGGTCGTCAAAAGCGTTGCGCCTGAACCCCATCGGCAGAAACTATGCGTCACATTCTGGTCACATTTCGGAGATCGCGGGATTCGGTATGGGTTTTCTATGTGAATGCCGCCCGTCCTTGGCGCGCGCATAGATCGTCCATAACCTCGGCCACATGTCCGAGATTGCAAACCCGCCGGTGGCGCCCCCGGTCGAAACCCGTTCTGTCCGAATGCCGTTAGGTGGACTGTCCTCGACGGTCCTGCGGTACGACGTGCCGGCATCGCTGGTGGTGTTCCTGGTCGCCTTGCCGCTGTCCTTGGGCATCGCGGTGGCCTCCGATGCGCCACCGCTGGCCGGTCTGATCGCCGCAATCGTCGGCGGCCTGGTAGCCGGTGCCGTTGGCGGCTCACCGCTGCAGGTCAGCGGGCCCGCCGCCGGCCTGACCGTCATCGTCGCCGGGTTGATCGCCGAGTTCGGCTGGAAGATCACCTGTGCGATCACCGTCTGTGCGGGCCTGCTGCAGATCGTGTTCGGCCTGAGCAAGGTAGGCCGGGCGGCCCTGGCCATCTCGCCGATGGTCGTGCACGCGATGCTGGCGGGTATAGGCATCACCATCGCCCTGCAACAGGTGCATCTTCTGCTCGGCGGCGAGACGCACAGTTCGGCCTGGCATAACCTCGTCGACCTTCCGGTCCACCTCTCCGAGGCCGATGGCGCCGGGATGCTCCTAGGGCTACTGGTGATCGTCATTCTGGTGGCCTGGCGCCGCGTGCCCCCGGCGCTGCGCAAGATCCCCGGCCCCCTGGTCGCCATCGTGATCGCGACGGCGGTGTCGTTGGTGTTTTCGGTGAACGTGCCGCGCATCACGCTGAACGGCTCGCTGGTCGACGCCCTGCAACTGCCGGCGTTACCCGAGGGCAACTGGGGCGCCTTCGCCGCCGGCGTGCTCACCGTCGCCCTGATCGCGAGTGTGGAAAGCCTCCTCACCGCTGTCGCCGTGGACCGGATGCGACC
>DAIPYT010000089.1:10186-11892 GCA_036782595.1 Mycobacterium sp.
GTGTCCGCAGCAACCTGGACCGGGAACTGGTCGGCCAGGGTACGGCGAACGCCGTCTCCGGCGCCATCGGCGGCTTGCCGATCACCGGTGTCATCGTCCGCAGTTCGGCCAACGTCACCGCGGGCGCGCAGACCCGCGCATCGAGCATGCTGCACGGGCTGTGGGTTCTGGTGTTCGCGGTTCCCTTCGCCGGCCTCGCCGAGAAGATTCCGACAGCCGCGCTGGCCGGCTTACTGGTGGTCATCGGCGTACAACTGGTCAAGATCACCCACATCCGGACGGCGCGACGCACCGGCGATATGACGGTCTACCTGGTCACCGTCACCGGTGTCGTGTTTCTCAACCTCCTCAACGGGGTGCTCCTGGGCTTGGCGGTGTCGATCCTGCTGACGGTGTGGCGGCTAGCGACCACCAAAGTCACGGTCACGCCGGAGCCCGACGGCGCTTGGCGGGTGGAGGTGGATGGGTCCCCCACCTTTCTGTCGCTGCCCCGATTGCACAAGGCCCTCGCGGAGGTGCCGGTCGGGACTCCGGTGACCCTCCGGATATCGGCGATCTTCATGGATCACGCCGCCGGTGAATTCATCGAGGCCTGGCAGCGCCAACATGAGGCCACTGGCGGAGCGGTGACCGTGGAGCACTCCAGGACAACCCGCCAATCCGCCCGACCGTCATCACAGGAGGAACGGCCGCGGACGCTGTTCATCACCTGCACCGACCCGAAAATCTTCCCGAACGCGATCATGGGCAGCGATCCGGGCGAGCTGTTCATCGTGCGCAATCTCGGGAACCTGGTTCCCACAGGCCAATTCGACCCCTCTCTGGAAGCGGCGATCGCCTATGCGGTGACCGAACTGGAGGTCTCCGAAATCGTCGTCTGCGGTCACTCGGACTGCAGCGCCATGAAGACCGTCCTGGCCGATGACGACCAGCCGGCGCCCGACCGCTGGGTGAAGTCATGGCTCGCCCACGCCGAGACCACCCGCGCCGCCTACCGGGGCGGCGAGCACCCACTGGCACGCCGTGCGGCGAACCGGGGACTGCCGGTCGCCGACCAGTTCGCCGCCGTCAACGTCGCGGTGCAGACGGGAATGGTGGCCCAGCATCCACTGGTTCGCGACCGGTGCGAACAGGGCCGACTCGCGGTGTCAGGCCTGTTCTACGACATGGTGGACCACCGCGTGCTAACAATTAATCACGAATCACAACTCGTAAATAATATGTCTTCCCTATGAAGGTCGTGACCTCGTCGCAAGAGCTACTTACGATTGAGTCATACGAGGCGAGCAAATCGAAACCCTCACTCCCGGTGAGGATTTCACCGCCCACGATAGAAGGGACCACAATCATGGCAATCAAGATCCTCGCTCCGGCCTTCCTGGCAGGCGCCGCGGCGGCGGCGATCATCCTCGCCCCGTCGGCCAGTGCCGCAACCAGTGCGGACTGCGACGACGACGGAGGAGCCTCGGTATGCACCCGCAACGGCCACGCGGCGATCGTTGCGACCCCGAAGCCCGTAGGCGGGCAGTTGATGATCGCACCGGGTGGCAGCCCCTTCGGACTGGGTCCGATGCCCCCCCTGCTCGCCATCGACTAGCCCCCTCCCCTGGCAGGGCCGCGAGGACAGGCGCCTCGCGGCCCTGCTCTTTGTCTGCGTCTAGTTGTCGAGGAGGTCGCGCACCACCGCATCGGCCAGCAGACGGCCA
>DAIPYT010000090.1:0-11861 GCA_036782595.1 Mycobacterium sp.
TCATCGACCCGCTAGCAGGATGCGGCTGAGTTGCGTTGTCGTGGCGACACCGTCGTCGTAGCCGCCCTCATCGCCGAGCGCATTCATGACCGCCAAGGTGTATCGCTGTTGCAGCCCGGCGAAGCCAACGGAGTTGACCACCCATCCACCTTGCTCTTGTGACCAGCCGCTCTTGTTGCCCGGTGTCATCGCAGCACCGGCGCCCCAGACTCCCCACTGCTGCTGGCCGTCGACGCGTTGCATCTCCGCAGCCACCGCAGCAGCGTCGGCCGGCGCGAGGCCGGTCAGGACGTAGTTCATGAGTCCGTCGAAGTCGTCCGCGGTGGCCTTCTGGAATCCCCAGTACGGGAACAGGTCACCGAATCCGTTCTGGGGAGGCACATTTGGCATGCCGTAGCGCCGGAAGTTCGCGTTGAAGACCTGAGCCGTTCCGCCTAATGCGACCACAATGCGTCCGCCGCCGCGTTGTCGGAACTGCGCAGCATCGCGACCATCTGGCGCCGGTCGGCATCGGTGAGCCGAAGCGCGCCCGTCCGCTCGCGAGTGAGCAGGTCGGCGACCATCGCCAGTTTGATCGTCGATGCCGTCCAGATGGGCGTGCCGGCATTGGCGTTGCGGTACTTGGCACCTGTCGCGCGATCGCGCAACACGAGTCCGATCCGGGCCGGGTCGCAAGGTAATGTTCGGCCTCCGCGATTCGCTCGCGCATAGCGCACTCACCGTTTGACGGTTCACACGCCGCCGTCGCGGTCGGCTGGCTTACGCCGGAGGCGAGGAGTGGCAGGATCCAGCTCAGCGCGGTGATAACCAGGGTTCGTGGGAACATTCGATGCAAACCTCGTCTGTGTTGGCTGCCGAGTCCCCAAGATGGGTCAACTCGGCTGCCGGCGATTGCGGACACGCAGGTTCGATTCTCGTCATCGGCTCCACGAATCGTGCGCAACCTCGTCAGGACGGCACTGACCGCGGGACTTCAATGCTGTTTTCTTGCACGATTATCGGGTCACCAACGTTGACCGTGTTGAAGTACCACGCGGCGTCCTCGAGGCTCAGGCCGACGCAGCCATGGCTGACATTCTCTAACCCCAGCGAATTGACGGCCCACGGAGCGGAGTGCACGAAGAGGCCACGGCTGGTGAAGCGGACGGCGTAGTCCACCGTGAGCAGGTATCCGTCGGGAGCGTCGATGGGGATGCCGACGCTGCTCGAATCCATCACCACATCGCGTTCCTTGGCCAGCACCGTGTAGGTCCCGACGGGCGTCGGGTACTCCGGCCGACCCATTGAGGCGGGGAACACACCCGGTTCTCCCCTGCGGGGCCGGTGGTGAGGCGCCGGCAGCGCAACGGGTGGTCCCGAATCGACTCCGTCGATGGTCACGGTGAACGTGCGCTCCGAGATGTTGGCCACACCGACGACAGCAGCACCCGTGGTCAAGGTCGTGGACCGGCCTCCCACCGACAGCGCGACCGTGGTCCGCGCCGGCCAGAATCGGTCGGGAACCCACTGCACGGCGTCGCTGCCCTGCCACTGGTACGTGCCGGTCATCGCGGGCACCGTCGTGACGTCGAGGGCACGCTCGGCCGCAGGCCGGTTGTCGACGGGCGTTGTGAACGTCACCACCACGGGGTGCGCCACACCCACCACCTCGCCCGGCGTGGGTAGAACCGACGCGATGGCATAGGCATTAGCGCGGGTCGCCGCCAGGCTGACGTCGGCCGGGCCCGCAACCAAACTCGTCGCCGTCACGATCACTGCGAGAACACGTTGAGCTACCGCCCGCATGGCTCCCTCTCCCGTTGAAATGACAAGGTCGGCAAAATGATTGTATTTGGTGATTCGGCGAGCGAAAGAGTAAGCGCGCATTAGCAATTCGATCACTCCCTTGTCACGTTTTCGACACGGCGCCCACCCGGCAACGGTGGATTCCTCGCGGCCGACGCCGAACTACCGCACCTAACTTACGGTGCAGGAAAACGCCGATGCGCCAGCTCATTTGAGCTGGGGCGACAGCGAAAGGCATGGGCCTCAGTGCCGTTGAAGGCCCTAGGTCTTGATTATCGCGCCGGTGTTACGTCGAGTTCGGCGTACATGCCGGAGCCGTAGTGCCCGGCGATGTTGCAGAGCAGTTCGTAGCGTCCTGGTTGGAGGGTGAGGGTGGTCCAGCCCATGGTTCCGGGTGCGATGCCATCGCCCTCGCCGGCGCCGCAGGTGTGGGCGGCTTCGCCGAGGCTGCCGGTCTCGTTGACTTCCCAGTTGGCCCCGACGGGCCGTTGGCCGGGGTTCTGGCCCGGGCCCAACGGCATGACGACGACTTCGTGGGGCAGCCAGCCGTTGTTGGCGACCCGCAGCGAGACCTGGCCGGCGGGCACCGAGGTCGGGTTGATGGTCAGGCGCATCATGCCCATCCCCATACCGGGGCTGTTCGGCCACGCTCCTTGGGGGCCCATCATGGGTCCGCTATTCATGCCCGGTCCCATCATTCCGGGTCCCATCATGGGTCCGCCGTTCATGCCGGGTCCGTTCATGCCGGGGCCCATCATGGCGCCCATGTCGGAGGTAGTGACGTCAACGACCGCTCCGGGCAGCGCCGGGGGTGTGCAGGGTGCGGGCTGGGCGGGCAGCGGTCCGCCGTAGCCGGGAGGCCCGGCCATCGGGGCGAAGCCGGGTCCGGCTCCGGCACCGGCCATCACGGCGGTGGTGCCGATCCCGAGAGCCAGTGCGGCCGCGCCGATCAACAGGCCAGTCCGCAGACGGTTGTGGTTCATGGTCGTACTCACTGGTGTTCCCGCAACACAACGATGCGTCGCCGGTATTCCTCATCGTCGATCTCTCCGCGGGCGAACCGTTCGGCGAGAAGGTCTTCGGGTCTGCGTCCGGGCTGTGGGCCAGGAGCCGCCGGTCCGTGGTGGTGCCCGGGGCCGCCCAGGTAGCGCACCGCCGCCACGATCGCGGTGATAACCAGGGCGAAGAACACGGTCAGGACGATCGCGCTCAGAACCCAACTACCCCAACCCCACCCGCCGTAGCCGTAGCCGTGGTGCCACATACCTCCGTTACCGCACATCACCAACCCCCTCCGTGGGTTAACCCGGGATGGCGCCCCCAATATCTCCAGCATGCGCCGGTTCGACCCAAATGTCACTAAATGCCGATAACATCGCCCAATGGCGATCCATACGATGTCCGGTGCGGTGACGAGGGTGGAGTTGGCGCCGGCGGCCGCTCTGTTCCGCTCGCTGGGTGATCCCACCCGGCTGGCGATCCTGCGCCGCCTCGCGATCGGGGAGGCCCGGGTCGGCGAACTCGTCGAGGAAATCGGGCTGGCCCAGTCCACGGTGTCCAAGCACCTGGCCTGCCTCAAAGAGTGCGGCCTGATCGACTCCGAGCCGGTGGGCCGGGCATCGCTGTTCCGGCTGTCCCAGCCCGCGTTGATCGACCTGCTGGCCAGCGCCGAGACGGTGCTGCAGTCCACCGGACAGGCCGTGGCCCTGTGCCCCTCCTACGGAATCGCCAGCTGCACAGAGGATCCCGATGACTGTTGAGCATCCCAGCGCTATCGCGCCCGACGCCACCCGGCGGCTCGTCCTGACGCGCCGGATCCGGATGCTGGTGGCCGCGACCATCAGCTACAACGTGATTGAGGCGGCGGTCGCGCTCACCGCCGGGGCCCATGCGTCTTCGACCGCGCTGATCGGGTTCGGCCTGGACTCGGTGGTCGAGGTGTCCTCGGCGGCGGCGGTGGCCTGGCAGTTCTCCAAGCCCGACCACGAGGCCCGGGAGAAAGCAGCACTGCGGGTCATCGCGCTGTCGTTCTTCGCCCTGGCCGCCTACGTGAGCGTGGAATCGGTGCGGGCCCTGTCCGGTTACGCCGAGCCGCGGCCCTCGATCGTGGGAATCGTACTGGCCGCGGTCAGCCTGGTGGTGATGCCACTGCTGTCCTGGGCCCAACGCCGCACCGGACGCGAACTCGGATCACGCTCAGCGGTAGCCGATTCCAAACAAACCCTGCTGTGCACCTACCTGTCGGCAGTCCTGCTCGTCGGACTTGGCCTCAACAGCCTCTTCGGCTGGTCCTGGGCCGACCCGATCGCCGGCCTCATCATCGCCGTGATCGCGGCGAAGGAAGGCATCAACGCTTGGAGGGGCGACACCTGCTGCCCAAGCCCGACGCGACCCATGACCGTTGGCGCCCAGGACCACTGCGACTGCTGTGACGGCTAAGCGTTTGGCTCCGGAGCCTAAGTGGCGCTGAAGTGGGCCTGGGCGCTGCAAGCGGTGTGTGGCTTGTCCGGGGCGAGAACGACTCTCCCGTCAGTCGTGTCCGATGCCGTATGTTGCCTCGGCGTTGGCGCGGTGACGACGAGCCGAGGGTTTGACGACGGTAGAGGGCACAGGTGGCCGAGGAGACCGAAGAGGGATCCGCCCCGGCGGTGGTGAGTTTGGCGACGATCGCCGCGCAGGGGGGCCGGCTTGGATGTCTGGGCTTCGGTGGTCCGCCAACGCATATCGCGATGTTGCGCCAGTTGTGCGTGTCGCGGCGGGGCTGGCTGGGCGCCGAGGACTTCGAGGACGCGATTGCCGTGACGAACCTGCTACCCGGCCCGGCGTCGACCCAGTTGGCGATCTATACCGCCTGGCGACTTCGTGGGGTGCGGGGCGCATTGGTGGGCGGCGTGGCATTCATCGTGCCGGGGTTGATGGTGATCGTGGCGTTGGCGGCGTTCTTCCTCTCCGGTGGTACGCCGGGCTGGGCGCGCGGCGCGGCTGCCGGAGCCGGTGCATCGGTGGCGGCGGTCGCGGTGCAGGCGGCGCTGGGCCTGATCCCAGCGAGTTGGCGTCGAGTCGGTCCAGTCCATGTGGCGCGGGCGCGGTGGGTGGGGTACTTCGTCGTCGGCGCGACCGCTGCAGCACTGACCGGACCGTGGCTGGTGGTGGTGTTGATCGCCGCCGGCGCCATTGAGATCGCCGCCCGCACAAGGTTGTTCCGAACCCCGGCGCACGCGTGGCCGGTGCTTCTGCTCGCAGCGGGCCCGGTCATGGGCGGGCTGCCCGCGTTGGCCTGGACGGCGTTCAAGGTCGGCGCATTGTCCTATGGCGGCGGGTTCGTCATCGTCCCGTTGATGCAGACCGACGCGGTCAACCGCCATCACTGGATGACCGACGGCCAATTCCTCAACGCGGTCGCGTTGGGGCAGATCACCCCCGGGCCGTTGTTGCAAACGGTGGCGGTGGTCGGTTACGCAGCGGCCGGGATCGGTGGCGCCCTCCTGGCGGCCCTGCTCGCGTTCACCCCGTCGTTCGTCATGATCATCGGCGGTGGCCCGCATTTCGACGCACTGCACGCCAACGGGCGGGTGCAGGCGTTTCTGGGTGGTGCCGGTCCTGCGGTCATCGGGGCGATCACCGGGTCGGCGATTCCGCTGGCGTTGACTCTGCAGTCGCGATGGCAGTACGGCGTGCTGGCGGCGGCCGCGGTGGCCCTGCTGGTCGCGCGCCGCGGTGTCGTCACCACGTTGGCCGGCGCTGCCGCGTTAGGTGTCGGCGCCTACCTGCTGGGGCTACCGGTCGGTTAGTGATGACTTCCCAGCGCACCGGTGGACTCAGTTGAACATATGACCCGCAGAGAGCATCGCCTGACACGGACGAACATGACCTGATGGGGTGGTTTCTGTCCCCTGAGGCTCGCCCTGCCTGGTGGGTGGTGTTGGGGAGGAAAGTGGCACCGCCAAGATGGCGACGCCGTCCACGGCGTTGAGACCCAATCGAAAGGGGCGGCTCCAGCCACTTCTCCTCGTAGCCGCGTCACCGTCGAAAGGGCCGAGTCAGGCCCCTCGGGGGGCGTACATGATGACGCCGACGCCGGCCAAACAGATGAGGGCTCCGGTGATGTCCCACCGATCGGGACGGTAACCGTCCAACGCCATTCCCCAGAGCAGGGAGCCCGCGACGAAGATGCCGCCGTAGGCGGCCAGGATGCGACCGAACTGCGCGTCGGGTTGCAGGGTTGCCACGAAGCCGTAGACCCCGAGTGCGACGACCCCGGCGCCCATCCAGATCCAGCCGCGATGTTCACGTACCCCCTGCCAGATCAGCCATGCCCCACCGATTTCGGCGATCGCCGCCAAGACGAACAGCAGGATGGAACGCGCCACGGTCATGACGAAGACCTTAAAGTCCAGCCCAACAGTTCGGGCCGGGGAGATCCCCGCGTCTTGCCTCACCTGCACGCCGCTCCTAGTATTTGCGTATGAATGCAGATAGTGGAGGGTGTGGTCGCCGGCTGCCCGCCGATCAGGTGGACTTGGTGGTCGAGGTGTTCCGGATGCTGGCCGATGCCACCCGCGTTCAGGTGTTGTGGGCGCTGGTGGACCGGGAGATGTCTGTCAGTGACCTGGCCTCCCACATCGACAAGCCCGCGCCATCGGTCTCGCAGCATCTGGCGAAGCTGCGGATGGCGCGACTTGTCCGCACTCGCCGGGAGGGCACCACGATCTTCTACAGCCTGGAAAACGACCACGTCGGGCAACTGGTCACCGATGCGGTGTTCAACGCCGAGCACGCCGGACCGGGCGTTCCGGGCCATCACCGTGATGCCGCCGATCTGGCCACCCTGCACCCCGCTACCCCTGCTCAACTGAATTCGGCCCGATCGAAGGAACACCGCCCATGACCCACGACGTCGAACCCACCGGCGACGGACACGGACACTCCACCGGACACGATCAAGGGCACGGCCACGGCGCGGGACATCACCACGGTCCAGACCACGACCACGACCACCCGACGGGTATTCGCGGCGCGATAAAGGAGATCTTCGCTCCGCACAGCCACGACGCCTCCGACAGCATCGACGGCGCCCTGGAATCCAGTGCCGCCGGCATTCGAGCGGTCAAGATCAGCCTGCTGGCTCTGGGCGCGACGTCGATCGCGCAGCTGGTGATCGTGGTCATCTCCGGGTCGGTCGCACTGTTGGCCGACACCATCCACAACTTCTCCGACGCGCTGACCGCAATCCCGCTGTGGATCGCGTTCGCGTTGGGCACCAAGGCTGCGACGCGGCGATACACCTACGGATTCGGGCGTGCCGAAGACCTGGCCGGGCTGTTCGTGATCGCGATGATCACCCTGTCGGCGATCATCGCGGGGGTCGAATCCGTGCGCCGGCTGATCCACCCGGTCCCCATCGAGCACGTCGGCTGGGTCGCCGCGGCTGGCCTGATCGGGTTCCTCGGCAACGAACTCGTCGCGGTCTACCGCATCCGCGTCGGACGCCAAATCGGCTCGGCCGCACTGATCGCCGACGGCCTGCACGCCCGCACCGACGGATTCACATCACTGGCCGTGCTCTTCGGTGCGGCCGGGGTGGCACTTGGGTTTCCGCTGGCCGACCCGATCGTGGGTCTGCTCATCACTGTGGCCATCCTGGCTGTGTTGCGCACTGCGGCGCGTGACGTGTTCCGCCGGCTGATGGACGGAGTGGACCCCGCACTGGTCGACACCGCCGAAGCGGCACTGGCCGCGGAACCGGGGGTCACCGCGGTGCGCAGTGTGAAGATGAGCTGGCTCGGGCATCGGCTGCACGCCGACGCCGAACTGGACATCGACCCCACTCTCAGCCTGGCCGAAGCCCACCGCATCGCCCACGAGGCCGAACACACCCTCACCCACGCCGTCCCGAAACTATCCAGCGCCTTGGTCCACGCCTACCCCGCGACCACCGCCACGAGCCGTGACGCCGCCGCCCAGTAGTTCATTGAGTATTCATGCGCAGCTGGGCATGAAGTGCGGATGGTGTTGCCGCTCAGCAACGTTCGGAATATTTGAGGAGTGATCGTGACCACGGACCCGCAACACCCAGGCGCCGGGTCGTCACCAAAGACCGCGCACGGCGCCGTCGCGACGAGCGATCCCGGCCGCGACAAAGGCCATGCCCACGCCCACGGCGAGGGCGATGGGCACGGTCATGGCGTGGCGGCGGATGCCGACCGTCGATGGTTGGCGATCGCGCAGTGGTTCATCGTCGGGTTCATGGCCATGAGTTGGGCTGCGGTGAGTGCGCGGGGGACGTCCTCCCCTGCGCACCCGGGCGGCGACGCCGCCGGCCATGGTGCGTTCGTGCAGCAGAGCCCGTTCGAATTCGGCCAGCGCCGACCACGTTCAGCACCAATCGTCCTGTCGCGCTGGTGGTGTCGATGCGCTCAGCAAAAGATCGCAGCCCTACGCCACGCCCGGCCAGGTCCGCGATGAGGTTCAACAAGTCCGGCAGGGCTCCCACACGAAGGCGTAATGGCTAAATCGCTGACCTCGCCGTATGAGGCTGGCAGGACGGGGAGCGGCGCCTGTAGGTTCCGCTTTCCGTTGGCGAAGTGACACCTTGCTGAGCTATGTCTTCTGCGATTTCCGCCCACTTGGCGAGCGGGTTTTTCCGCTTTTCGTGGCGAATCCGAGAACCGTACGGTTGATCAGATCTGATCCCGGCGAACAATCGTGCTCCATCTTCGATGCGGGTCCGGCACGCCTCTCTGGATTTCGCAGATGTGGCGCGAGCATGCAGTAGCGTGCAGAAGCCCGGACGGCTCCTCAAATGCCGGTGGTGCCGTCATCGCGTGAGTGCATTGATGATGACGGGGAGGTACCGACGAACCTGCTCCCGGTCGCTGGCTTTCTCGCGCTCAGTCAGCTGGACGTACCGCGTCTCGATCTGAGCTTCCCAGCGCGCAGCCAGCTCGGCCGGGATCACCAAGGATCCATCTTGCTGGCGCTCGCAGTGATCATGGACGTACCGCTGCCAGTGCGCCCAACGCTCGTGCTCGATCGCCGCAAGCTCGTCGACGAGCTGCTCGCTCTCCAGAACCTTGCGGATCGCGTCGGTCGGTGGCATCAGATCAGGTCCTGCTTCACAAGCTTCCAGTAGTGCTGTCCCAGGACGGTGAGCTCACACGACTTGCACTGCATCGCTGCGTGCCACATGTGCGGCGCGCCGACCGGACGGACCAGGTTCACCTTGACCAACTCCTGCAGCACCGCGAAGTCGGCGCTCTTGGCCGGGTCCGGCGGCGGGACCGAGTCGTCCTCGTTGCCTGTGCGCTCGGGCTCGTAACTCGGATCGAGCTGAAGCTCCATGGTCGGTTGGTTGAACAGGACAGTGAGCTGTTGCAGCTTGACGAGCTCGATCGGTGCGTCTGCCTCCCGCAGCGAAACGAATTTCTTGATGTTCGTCTTGAACACCGGTCTCTGAGCCCAGGGGCCGAGGGACTGGTCGATGTGCGCGTAGACGCTGCCGGGGGTCACGTCGCCAACGAGATTGGCCGCAGCGCCGTTCAGTGCATCAACGAGCAGGCTCGTGAATACGCCCGACCCACCGGACTCCATCGCGTACTGCTCAGCCGTCGACGCTGTCAGGATCGTGACTCCCTCCTTAATCTCGGCAACCTGCTCCGCGGCCGGGTTGGTGCCGGCGACCCCGCTGTGGCAGCTATCCAGGATGATCACCTTGTTCTTCGCCGGCGACCTGTTGGCGAAGGCCATCACCTCGTTGAGTGAGAGGCCGTCGTGCCCGGAGGCGCAGTCGCTCGCACATAGGTACCCGCCGGCCCCGTCGATGTAGCCGTGCCCCGAAAAGTACAACAGCGAGATCTCGGCATCGTCCTTGAACAGCTCCTGGACCGCCTCGCGCAGGTCGGTGCGGGACACCGCTGCTCCCGGGCCGGTGGCCGTCATCAGCCTCGGCTGGGGAAAGTTGAGCGTGCCGTCGGCGTGACGTTCCAGCGCGGCCTTGACGGTGTAAGCGTCGTTCACCGCGCCGCTAAGCGACTGGATCTGGTCGTAGTGGTCGATTCCGACGATGAGCGCCTTGCGCGTGTCCCTAGGCATCAGAGCGAGTCGATAAAGCCGGCGATGTTCGCGTCGGTCCAGGGCACCGTCCGGACCCCAGCGAGGTTCGTACGGTCGGTGGAATAGGCCCAGATGCCGAGCAGTGGCTTGCCCTCCTCGTTGGCGCACTGGATCTCCCACTTCTGCCCTGAGGACGTCAGCGAGTTCTTGCTCACGAGCGCGATGACTCCGTGGGAGCGACGGATGCGCGTGCGAACTTTGTCCTTCCATCCTGAGTCGTACGGCTCCTTCACCGACATGTCGATGAATTCGTACGGCGAGCGCGGGTGCAGCGACTGCCCTTTCAGCAGGTCGCGCATACGCTCTTCCTCGATCGCGAACGCGACGAACACGGTCTTCTTGTCGACCATATGTAATCCCCCTTATCCAGCTGAGCCACGCCCGCGGACGATCGCTTAAGGACTCAGTCGAAGGCTATAGGCCACCACTGACATTTCGCCGAACCCCGCTTCCGGGCGGCGAACGGCTGGTTCGAACAATGCGGGCCGATAGTCTGGACTCGTCGTCGATTTTGTTCCCGATTTGATCTGGTCAACCAGCCAGACACCTGTCACAAGCTCGGCTCACCCCATGGAGCCTCGTGATCTGGAGCTTGCAGCACTGCTGGTGCTCCTGCGGCGGTGGCCGGGTGGCGCGGGCTGGAATGAAATTGCGATAGAGGTCGCCGCCAGACGGAGCGCAATCGACACCCTCGCGGAACTGCCGGGCGACACGCTGTTCGCCGATTCCGAGACCGAAGCCTGGCTCGAAGACGCTCAACAGACCGTTCGGCAGTGGCGCTCGGCCGGCTACCACCTTGTGACAGTCCTCGACGAGGACTTCCCGCAGCGGCTGCTGGAAATCAGAGAAACCCCGCCATTCCTGTTCTATGAAGGCAAGCTGCGAGAGCCCGACCCAGGCGTGTCTGTCGTCGGTTCGAGAGAAGCATCGGATGAAGGCCTGCGCTTTGCGGCCGACGCCGCGCGACTGCTCGCATCCGAGGGGCTCACTGTTATCGCCGGTCTCGCCAGCGGAATCGACACTGCTGCACACCGGGCGGCCCTGGACGCCGGCAGCCGGACGGTGGCTTTCGTCGGCACCGGGATTACCAAGCACTACCCTGCCGCGAATGCCGGTTTGCAGAAGGAGATTGCGTCGCGAGGACTTGTGTTCTCGCAGTTCTATCCGGATGCGCCGCCGACCAAGCAGACGTTCCCGATGCGCAACGCGACGATGTCCGGGTACGGCCTGGCCACGATCGTCGTTGAGGCGGGCGAGTTCCCCGGCACCCGAATCCAGGCGCGCGTGGCGGGCCAACACGGGCGTCCCGTGATCCTGACCTCCAGGGTTGTGCGGTCGACGAACTGGGGCAGGGAACTCGTCGGCCGACCCGGCGTTCACGTAATCGATTCGCTCGACGAACTTGCGCAGGTGGTGAACGACATTCGCACAGCGCCAGAACGATTGCGGAACGCACTCGAAGCGCTGGTCTCGGGGTGATGCGGAAGTTCCCCCCCAATGTCTCAACGGTCGGCGTCAACCTCGCCACGGTCGCCGGCAGCTACCTGCATACGGTGACGCAGGGCGACTGGCAAGCCTGCGCGACCTGTGCGCTGCCAGTCCAAGGGCTATACACACTGCCCCCAGTGCTCAGCCCACATCAATGGAGGCCTTGCCCTTGCAGATCGGACCGGCTATCTGGTGTATGCCGACCAGCCGAACTCTCAGGCGTACCGAATGATGTTCGGTTACAAGCAGCAGCGTCAGATGAGCGTGGCACCGTTAGGGCCTGTTTGAAAAGCCCATCGGCCGGCTTTCCGCGAAGAATTCTTTAGCTAACCTAGGTAGTTTCTCAACCAAATGGCAATTTGGCCAAGCTGATGTCATCGAAATGAGAAAATGGTCATCGGCCGTGAGAACCTACAGCTCTTGTAGGTTCCGCTTTCCATTGGCGAATGCCAACCGCTCTGATCAGCGCAGCCGTC
>DAIPYT010000091.1:0-11690 GCA_036782595.1 Mycobacterium sp.
CCAGGAAGTGGCGCGTCATACCCAGTTGCCAGTCGGCGGTGTGCAGGAACTTCATGGCCCCGACTGTATGGCCGGGGTCCGACAAGTCCCGGGACCTCGACCGGCATGTGCCCTAACCTGGGACGGATGAGAACCCTGGTGCTGATGCGGCATGCAAAGTCGGACTATCCCGCCGGCGTGGGCGACCACGAACGGCCGTTGGCCTCGCGTGGCGACCGGGAGGCCGCACTGGCCGGCGACTGGCTACGCGCGAACGTGGGCCCGATCGATGCCGTGCTGTGCTCGTCGGCGACCCGGACCCGACAAACCCTGGCGCGCACCGGGGTGGACGCGCCGGTGAGCTACCTCGAGGCGCTTTACGGAGCCAGCCCGGGCGAAGTGATCGCCGAGATCAACAAGGTGGCCGACGACGTCGCCACCCTGCTGGTGGTCGGGCATGAGCCGACCACCAGTCACCTGGCGCTCGGACTGGCCGGACCGGACAGCGACCGCGGCGCCGCCGAGCAGATCGCGCTGAAGTACCCGACATCGGCGATCGCCGTCCTACAGGTGCCCGGCCCCTGGGACGGGTTGCAACTCAGCGCCGCCGAGTTGGTGTCGTTCCACGTACCGCGCTGAGTCGCCTCCGAGCAAACTCCGAGCAAACCTTGACGCGCCTAGGAGTTGGTGGCCAGGGTGAGTTCCATCAGTTTGATGGCCTGAGCGCACGCGTCGATCCCCGGAGCCTGCGGGTTGATCCACCAGCCCACCACGCCGGCCGCGTCGGCGGCCACTCCGCAGGCGCCGTTGGGGTCGTTGGTGCGCATCACGAATGCGGCGATCCCGTTGACGGCGCGGTTCTCGATCTTGTAGTTGAGGAACTCGGCGACCTTGCGCTCGTTCTCCAGGCTGCCCTGCTCGTACCAGAATCTGGTGATGTCGATCAGTCCTGCCGGGTTGGCGGCCTGCCAACGGCACACCGCTCCGACGAAGGTGCTCTGGATGTCCAACGGGTCGGCCCCGACGGTCTTGGCCAGCACGTCGGCGGTCAGGACGTCACACTCCTTGAGGAGGTTGGGGTATTTGCCGGCGGAGTTGTCGCCGCGCGCTACCCCGGTGCCGGCCTTCATCGCCGTCCCCTCAACGGTCCGACCGCAGCCGCTCAACACCGCGGGAGCCATCACCGCGGCCAGCAGGGCCGCCGTCAGCCGTAGACGCATCGGGCGGCTCATTTCGCGTTCACGATCGATTGCCGGGTCAGCTCCTTGGCGACGTCGCAGGCCGGCGGGTAGGGCTTCTGCGCGAAGCTCACCGACCACTCGATGAAGTCGTCGTTGAATTGAATCCCGATCTCGCACAGATTCTCTCCCAGCATGGGATCGACGCCGACGGCGATGAACCCGCTGTGGCCCTCGATGTTGATGTCTTCGACGCTGTCCCGGGACAGTTCCTCGGTCTTGCGTTCGCGGCCGATCGGGCTGCCGCGGAACCAACTGAACGAGAAGTGCGGCCCGAGGATGCCGCCGCCGGCCAGCCACTGGCAGCCGACGGAGTTCACCGCGGTCTTGACCAGTCCGACCACCCTGGTCTGTTCGGCCATGGTCTGATCGCTGATGCCTCCGCATTCGGCGAACATCGGCCCGTGCTTGCCTTCCTTGGGCGCCGATCCACCGGACTCCTGCTGGGACTGCGGCTGGTCGGGGCCGGCGGAGTTCGAACACCCTGTAAGAGTGCCGAGGGCCACCGCTGCGGCCAGCCCGGCCGCGGATATGCGCATCGCCGTCCTGCGGACCTGCTGACTCCTCACAGCATGCACTGTAGCGCCAGCGGTGTGTCCGGCGACCGACACACCGGCTGAACAGGCTGTTCGCCGCAGGATCCCGGTGTGGGAAAGTTACGAAATGCTCCTGGGGCTGGTGCGGCGCTACATCCGGCCGTACCGGCGGCTGGTGGCCGCGGTGGTAGGGCTGCAAACGCTGAGCACACTGGCCTCGCTGTACCTGCCGACCGTCAACGCGGCAATCATCGATGACGGGGTCGCCCAGGGGAACACCGCGGTGATCCTGCGGCTCGGAGTGGTGATGCTCGCGGTGACCGCGCTGCAGGGCGTCTGCGCGGTCGGGGCGGTGTACTTCGGGTCCCGCACCGGCATGGGATTCGGCCGGGATCTGCGGGCGGCGATCTTTCACCGGGTGCTCGGCTTCTCCGAAACCGAGACCGCACGATTCTCGGCGCCGTCACTGCTCACCCGGACCACCAATGACGTCCAGCAGATCCAGACGCTGGTCCAGATGACCGCCACCGTCCTGGTGACCGCGCCGATCATGTGTGTGGGCGGTATCGCCATGGCGGTGCATCAGGATGCCGCGCTGTCCTGGCTGCTGGTGGTCAGCGTGCCGGTCCTGGCCATCGGCAACTATCTGATCGTCGCCCGGATGCTGCCGGTCTTCCGCAGCATGCAGCGCCTGATCGACGGCATCAACCGGGTGCTGCGCGAGCAACTGGCCGGGATCAGGGTGGTTCGCGCCTTCGCCCGGGAACCGTTTGAAGAGCAGCGGTTCGAGGCCGCAAACCGGGCGGTGTCGCAGGCCGCCCTGACCGCCGGGCGCTGGCAGGCGCTGATGCTTCCGGTCACGACGTTGACCATCAACATCTCCAGCGTCGCCCTGATCTGGTTCGGCGGCTTGCGCATCGACGCCGGAGATATGCAGGTCGGATCACTGATCGCGTTCCTGTCCTATTTCATGCAGATCCTGATGGCGGTGCTGATGGCAACCATCATCCTGGTGATGCTGCCCCGCGCCTCGGTGTGCGCCGAGCGCATCACCGAGGTGCTCGACACAGAGCCCAGCGTGAGCGACCCGCCCACTCCGCGACACCCCTCCGGGCCGATCCGCGGCGCGGTGACACTCGAGGACGTCACCTTCCGTTATCCCGGGGCGGAACGCGCTGTGCTGGAGGGTGTCTCGTTCACCGCATCGCCCGGAACGACCACCGCTGTCGTCGGTGGCACCGGCTCGGGAAAATCGACGCTGGTGTCGTTGATCTGCCGGCTCTACGACGTGACCGGCGGGTCGGTGCGCCTGGACGGCGTCGACGTGCGCGACTACGAGACCGAATACCTGTGGTCAGCGGTGGGCCTGGTTCCGCAACGCGGCTACCTGTTCTCCGGGACCGTCGCCGACAACCTGCGGTTCGGCAAAGCCGATGCCGACGACGAACAGATGTGGGCGGCGCTGCGCATGGCCGCCGCCGACGACTTCGTCCGAACCCATCCCGACGGACTCGGGATGCCCATCGCGCAGGGCGGTATCAACGTTTCCGGCGGACAACGACAACGGCTGGCGATCGCCCGAGCGATGATCCGCCGGCCCAGGGTCTATCTGTTCGACGACGCGCTGTCCGCCCTCGACGTCCACACCGACTCGAGGGTACGGAGTTCGTTGGCCGCGGCCGCATCCGGTGCGACGGTGATCATCGTGGCTCAACGTATTTCGACGGTAGCCCATGCCGATCAGATCGTGGTCCTCGACGCCGGTCGGGTGGTCGGGGTCGGCACCCACCGGGAATTGCTCAGCAATTGCCCGACGTACGCGCAGTTCGTCGATTCTCAGACGGTCGATGCGAGTATCGGCGGAAACCCATGACCGCACCGCCGATGCGCCCCGGCGTGCGGGCCATGCTGGCCGACCCGGAACTCGCCCGCTCTCGCGACTTCACCGGTTCGGCGCTACGGCTGCTGCGGCGACTCATTCCGCACCGTCGGCTGACCGTCGCGCTGCTGACGATGTCGGTGGCCGGCATCGTGCTGTCGGTGATCGGCCCGCGGGTGCTGGGCCACGCCACCGACCTGCTGTTCAACGGGTTCATCGGCCGGCGCCTACCGCCGGGGATCTCCAAGGCCGAGGCTGTCGCCGAAGCCCGCGCGCGCGGCGAAGGGACGTTCGCCGACCTACTGTCGGGGATGAACGTGGTGCCCGGGCAGGGCGTGGACTTCCCCGCGGTCGCGCGGACGCTGTTGCTCGCGTTGGTCCTGTATCTGCTTGCAGCACTTCTCATCTGGGTCCAGGCGCGGCTGCTCAATGTGATCGTCCAGCGCACCGTCACTGCGCTGCGCGCCGATGTCCAGGCAAAGATCCACCGGCTCCCGCTGTCCTACTTCGATTCCCGACAACGCGGCGAGTTGCTCAGCAGGGTGACCAACGACGTCGACAACATCGCCACGTCGGTCTCATTGACCATCAGCCAACTGCTCACCGCGGTGCTCACCGTGGTGGCGGTGCTGGTGATGATGGTGGTCCTGTCGCCACTGCTGACGTTGATCACCGTGGTGCTGGTTCCATTTTCACTGCTGCTGATCAGGGCCATCACGCGCCGGTCGCGAAAACTGTTCGTGGCCCAGTGGGCCAACACCGGCAGGCTCAACGCACATATCGAAGAGACCTACAGCGGTTTCACGGTGGTCAAGACCTTCGGACACCGCGACTCGGCGCAAGCCACATTCGGCCGGCTCAACGGCGAGGTCTACCACGCCGGTTTCGGCGCCCAGTTCTTCTCCGGGCTGGTGTCGCCGGCCACCATGATCATCGGCAACATCGGATATGTGGCGGTGGCGGTGATCGGCGGCTACCAGGTGGCCACCGGTCAGATGACGCTGGGCGGTGTGCAGGCGTTCATCCAGTATGTACGTCAGTTCAATCAGCCGCTGACCCAACTGGCCGGTATGTACAACACCCTGCAGTCCGGCGTGGCAAGCGCTGAGCGGGTCTTCGACTTTCTCGACGAACCGGAGGAATCCGCCTCTGCGGCAGAAGAATTGCCGGCCGGACCGGGGCGCGTCGAGTTCCGGGACGTGAACTTCTCCTACCGTGCCGGCACACCGGTGATCCGCGACGTCTCGCTGATCGTCGAGCCGGGCAGCACGGTGGCGATCGTCGGGCCCACCGGTGCCGGCAAGACCACCCTGGTCAATCTGCTGATGCGGTTCTACGACGTGGATTCCGGCGCCATCCTCATCGACGGAGTGGACATCGCAACGGTCAGTCGCGAGTCGCTGCGGTCGCGGATCGGCATGGTGCTGCAGGACGCCTGGCTGTTCGGTGGCACCATCGCCGAGAACATCGGCTACGGCCGCCCCGACGCCGGCGAAGAGGAGATCGTGCAGGCGGCGCGAGCGGCCCGTGTTGATCAATTCGTCCGGTCACTGCCTAACGGGTACAGCACCCGGATCAACGACGACGGGGTGAACATCAGCGCCGGCGAGAAGCAGTTGATCACCATCGCGCGGGCCTTCCTTGCGCGACCGCAACTGCTGATCCTCGACGAGGCGACCAGTTCGGTGGATACCCGCACCGAACTGCTGGTGCAGCAGGCCATCCAACAGGCCATCGCACAGGCCACCGTAGAACTACGAAGTGGCCGAACCAGTTTCATCATCGCCCACCGACTCTCGACGATTCGCGACGCCGACCTGATCGTGGTTGTCGACGACGGGCGGGTCGTCGAGCAGGGCAGCCACGCAGAGCTGCTGGAGCGGCAGGGGACCTACTGGAAGATGACGCGCGCCTGACGACCTAGAGCTCGGGCCCTTGCGCACGTAGGTCATCGACCTCGGCCATCGCCACGCGCAGCTTGGCGAGCCAGTCCTCGGCATGCTCTCCGACCAGTCGCACAGACCAGGCCAGCGCATCAGACCGGGAGCGGGCCACTCCGGCATCGACGAGGGTGTCGAGCACCTGCCGTTCGGTCTGGCGGAGTCGGGTCATCACCGGTACGGCGATATGGGTGAACAGGATGCGGTGCGACTGTTCCGCGTCGCCAACAGCTACGCCCACATCGACGCCCCACGAAACCTTGCGGCCGTATCGGTTCTGGGCTTCGTCGGCGATGCGTATCCGCTCGTCGCGGGTTTCCTCGCGGAACCGCGATGCCCGTCCCGTAGCGCGTGCCGCGGTCTCGTCGTCACCGGCGGCCAAGCGGCCGATGACGGTGATCTCCTCCCGGTCGACGATCACCGTGGGATCGCCGCTGAACCAATCGGCCGGCAGCCGGCCGGCGAACCATTCGGCCGCATCACCGGCATCGGGCTGGTCGGCATGCTGCCAGCCACCGGGTCGGCCGGGACGACGTGAGTGCGTTGTGTGCTTCATGAATTACATGATTACATTATTTCAATGCTGGCGCTTGAGGGTTCGCCACCGGCGAACGGACGGCAAACCGCCCGACGAGACCGTCCGTCACGGGATAATGGCCCCATGGCAGGAAAAGAGATCGACCCCCAGCGGGCCAAGGCCGCCCGCGATGTCGTGCGTCAGCACCCGGCGATTGCGTTGTTCGCGGTGTCCCCGGTGCTCATCGCCGCAGGTCTGGTGTGGTGGCTGGTCAGCCCCGGATGGGCGATAGTTCTGCTGGTCGTGGCGTTGGTCGCCGGCGGAATGACCGTCCTGCGGAAGCGCTGACAGGCATCAAATCCGGGCGTTCAGGTTCGGTCTCCGAACTCATGACACCGCTGGCCGGCGATCCGCCCAGGGTCTGGCCGCTTCGATCTGGGTGCTCAACGACAGCAGCGTCGACTCATCGGACGGTCGTCCGACGAGTTGAACTGAGACCGGAAGACTCTCGCCCTCCAGGAACCACGGCACCGAGGCCGCGGGCTGGCCGGTGGCGTTGAAGATGGCGTTGAACGGCACCCGGGCCGCCACCATGGACAAGGTGGTGAAACCGCCGCGGTGCTGATACTGCCCGATCTTCGACGGACCAGTGGCGGTGCCCGGGATGATCAGAACATCGACGTGGTCGAAGATAGACTGCACCCGGGCGGCCAGTGTGGACTCGGCCGCGCGCACCCTGGCGATCTGCTGGTCGGAGATCAGCGAGCCGAGTCGGGCGATCTGCCGGGTACGCGGCTCCAAGCGCTCCGGGTGCGCAAGCTTTTGCACGTCGTCGTACGTCCCCCGCCACATCCGCGGCAGCACATGGCCGTACATCGCCCAGACCGGGTAGTCCGGATCGCGCCACAACACCTCATGGCCAAGATCGCGCAGCAGGCTCTCCACGCCGTCGAGGGCGCGCTGCTGAGCCCTTCCGACCCGGGCCACCATGGTTGGAGGAAGCTTGGCGCTCAACGCGATTCGCAGCCGTCCCGGCTTGCGGGCAGCAGCCTTCACGAACCCGCCGCGAGGCGCCTTACCGGTGTTGGTGGCGTCGAGGAACAGCGCGGCGTCTTCGACGGTGCGGGTCAGCGGACCGTTGACGCTCAGGCCTAACCAGGCATCGTCGTGCGGTGCCATCGCCACCCGGTCACGCTGCGGCTTAAGCCCGTACAAACCGCACCAGGTGGCCGGGATGCGGATCGAACCGGCGCCATCGGAACCCAGCGCGATCGGCGCCAGGCCGGCGGCCACCGCCGCCGCGCTGCCGCCACTGCTGCCGCCGGGGGTGTAGGCCAGATCCCATGGGTTGTGGGTCGCCCCGAACGCCACCGTCTCGGTGAACGGCCACAACATCATCTCCGGGACCGCGGTCTTGCCCAGGATCACCGCTCCGGCTTCCCGCAATCGGCGCACCACCTCGGCGTCGCTGGTGGCCGGCAGGTCGTAGGCGCTGCTGCCGTAGCAGGTGAACTCACCGGCGACGTCGACGTCGTCCTTGATGGCGATCGGCACCCCGAGCATCGGCAGCCGTTCACCAGCGTCGAGGCGCTCTTGGGCGGCGGCGGCTTCACGGCGGGCTTTGTCGGCCATCACCAACCGGTAGCTGCGCAACTCAGGGTCCAACCGGGTGATGCGTTCCAGATAACGCTCAAGCAGAGCGGGTGCGGTGATGGCTCCGTCGGCGAGCATCCGGGCCTGCTCGGCGGCGCCGGCGAAGGCGAGGTCGGTGGCGTCCACTGGAGGCAGCGTAGCCGCTGGCGCCGCCGCCAAACCGTTACGGTGGTCGGTATGGAGTGTGTGTTCTGCCAGATCGTGGCTGGTGCCGCAGCGGCGGTGCGGGTCTACGAGGACGACGAGTACCTCGGCTTCCTCGATATCCGGCCGTTCACCCGCGGCCACACCCTGGTGATTCCCAAGCGGCACAGCGTCGACCTCACCGACACCCCCGCACCCACGCTGACCGGCCTGCTGGCTGTCGGGCAACGGATCGCGCTGGCCACTCGGTCTTCCGGGCTGGCAGCGACCGGCAACAACGTGGCGATCAACGACGGGAAGTCGGCCTTCCAATCGGTGTTCCACATCCATCTGCACGTGATCCCGCGCCGCGACGGCGACAAGGCGTCCTTCGTCAAGGGAATGCTGTTGCGCCGCGACCCCGATCGGGAGGCGACCGGACGACTGCTCCGCGACGCCGTGGCAGGCCAGTCATGAGCACGCTGGCCGACAAGGCACTCGGAACTTTCGTGCGGGTGCACGACGCGGTGTATCAGGGATCCAAGGGCTGGGTCGGACACCGCATCCCCGGTGCCCCCAACAGTCTTCTGCTGCACACGGTGGGTGCGAAAACAGGTTTACCGCGGACCAATTCGCTGTCCTATGCGCGCGACGGAGCTGACTACCTGGTAGTCGCGTCCAACGGCGGCGACCCGCGCTCCCCCGCGTGGTATCACAATCTCAAGGCCCATCCGCGAGTGGAGATCAACGTCGGTCGGCGGCGTTTCGCGGTGACCGCATCCCCGGTGTTGCCCGATGACCCGGACTATTCGCGGCTGTGGCGAATCGTCAACGACAACAATGCCAATCGGTACGACGGCTACCAGGCGAGGACGTCGCGGCCCATCCCGATAGTCCGGCTGACTCCTTAGCCACAGGAGCCACTTCCGTCTCCGGTGGGAGTGACACGATTTCCGCCCACCTCCGAGCGACTAAGGATGCCCTGTGTCGCTCGGAGGTGGGCAGAAAAGTCCATGGGTCCCGGAGGTTGCTACTCACCGCAGGCCGGATCTGGCGGCACCGACTGCGAAGACGTCGTCGAGCATCGCCGGGGTCAACCGGCCGGTGAACATGTTCTGCTGGCTGGGGTGAAAGCAGCCCAGTAACTGGACACCGCTCGATAGCTCTGCGACAACGCCGTGACCGAATTTCGGCACAGCCGAGGGCTTCTCGGCGAGCAGTCGCAGTGCGGCCTGCCAGGCGAACCCGCCCAACGCCACGATCACCCGGACATGGCTCGAGATGAGCCGCCACTCGGCATCCAGCCACGGCGCGCAGGTGATGCGCTCCACCGGTGCGGGGGCGTTGGCCGGCGGTGCGCACCGCACCGCGGCCGCAACCCTGATCGTGGTGCTGCTCAAACCGTCCGCGGCGTCCACGCTCAGCGGCGAGTTGACCAGACCCGCCCGGTGCAGTGCCGCGAACAACTGGTCCCCGGACCGGTCACCGGTGAACACCCGACCGGTGCGGTTGCCGCCGTGGGCGGCCGGCGCCAGACCGAGGACCAGGATTCGGGGCTGCGCCGACCCCCACCCGGTGATCGGCCGTCCCCAGTAGGGCTCCGCGGCGAACGCGCGCCGTTTCACCACGGCCACCTCCTCGCGCCAGGCCACCAGTCGCGGGCAGGCCCGGCAGACGCTGACCCGAGCGTCGAGGGCATCGACATCGGCCGCACCGGCGGCCAGTCGCACGACGTCGGCGGCGTCACGGGCCACCGGTGTCGCCGGGGTGGCCGGGTCGCCGGGCCAGCCGGCACCCGCCGGCGCCGGGGACTCGAACTGCGCGCCGGTTCGCGGGTGTGGGAGCGCCATCTCTCTATGCTGCCTGCGGTGAGCACCTCACGCGGCCCGGTCCTGCTGATCTTGACCTCGGCGTTCCTGGCTGCCGCCGCCAACGGCATCTCGATGGTGGCCTTCCCCTGGCTGGTGCTGCAGCGCACCGGCAACGCAACCGACGCGTCGGTGGTTGCGGCCGCGGCGACTCTGCCGCTTCTGTTTGCGACCCTGGTGGCCGGCACCGCGGTCGACTTCCTGGGCCGCCGCCGGGTGGCCATACTCTCCGACACCATGTCGGCGGCCTCGGTGGCCGCGATCCCGGTGCTGGTCGCGACGCAGGGAATCGGTGCGCTGAACACCGTGGTGCTGGCCGCGCTCGCTGCGGCCGGGTCGTTCTTCGACCCGGGGGGAATGACCGCACGCCAGTCCATGCTGCCCGAGGCGGCCGGTCGGGCGAACTGGACTCTTGATCACACCAACAGCGTGTACGAGGCGACGTTCAACCTCGGCTATATCACCGGCCCGGGTATCGGCGGACTGCTGATCGCGACCATCGGCGGGGTCAACACGATGTGGGTCACCGCGGCGGTGTTCGGCTGCTCAATCCTCACGATGGCAGTGCTGCGACTACCCGGGGCCGACCGCCCCGATCCGGACGAACAGCCCGACGGCGTGCTGTCCGGGGTGATCGAGGGTCTGAAGTTTGTGTGGCACAACAAGGTTCTGCGCACTCTCGGGCTCATCGACCTCTCGGTCACCGCGCTGTACCTGCCTATGGAGAGCGTGCTGTTTCCCAAGTACTTCACCGACCGCAACGAACCGGCCCAACTGGGCTGGGTGCTGATGGCGCTGTCCATCGGTGGCCTGGTCGGCGCACTGGGTTGGACGGTGCTGTCCCGGATCGCCAGTCGGCGAGCCACGGTGTTGACGGCGGTACTGACCTTCGGGGTGGCCAGCCTGATCATCTCGGTGCTGCCGCCGCTGCCGATGATCCTGGCGCTGTGCGCGGTCGTCGGCCTGGTCTACGGGCCGATCGGGCCGATCTACAACTCGGTCATGCAGACCCGCACCCCCGCGGCGATGCGCGGGCGGGTGGTCGGGGTGATGACCTCGATGACCTATGCCGCCGGACCGGTGGGCTTCATGTTGGCCGGTCCCATGATCGATGCGTTCGGCCTGAGCGCCACCTTCCTGGCCCTGGCGGTGCCCATTCTGCTCATCGGGCTGGTCGCCCCGTGGATTCACGCGCTGCGGGAACTTGACCGGGTACCCGATGGCGACTAGCGACGCATAATCTCTGCCATGCACCGCGCAGTTTTCAGCTCGGAACTGGCCGCCTCACCGGAAATCGTGTGGCAGCACGCCACCACCATGAAGGGTGTCAACGAGGAGTTGAGGCCGCTGCTACGGATGACAGTCCCCGCCGGCCTGTCCGGAGTCCGCCTCGACGCGTTACCGGCGGGTGCGCACGCAGGACGCAGTTGGCTGTTGCTCTTCGGCTGGCTCCCGCTGGACTACGACGACCTGACCTTCGTCGAGCACGGACCCGGTCGCCGCTTCCTGGAACGCTCGACAATGCTGACCCAGTCGTGCTGGGAGCACGAGCGCCTGGTCGAACCGATCGAGGGCGGATGCCGGCTGGTCGACCGGCTGCAGTGGCACGGCAGAGTCGTCGGACTCGGTGCGCTCTACCGGTTGGCCGTTCCCTTGCTGTTCGCCCATCGACACCGGTGGTTGCGGCGGCGGTTCGGCGTTCCGGGACATTAGGACCGCGCCGCGGTTTCGCACCTACGATTGACACTGTGATCCCCCCGCTCGCCGAGTTGAACTCCGACCTGGGTGAGGGCGTGCTCGTCACCGACCCCGACATCCTGGCGTCCTACCGACACGACCGGGCGCTGGATCCCAACGCCGGCACGCCGCTGGCGGTGGCGCGGCCCACCACAACCGCAGAGGTGCAGGCGGTTCTACGGTGGGCAAGCGCCCACCGCATTCCGGTGGTGCCCAGGGG
>DAIPYT010000092.1:0-11539 GCA_036782595.1 Mycobacterium sp.
GTGTAGAGGGTTTCGGGCAGTTCCCGGATGGTGATGCCGGTGATCAGCAGCACGCCGAACACAGCGGCGAAGATCAGCAGCGGGGTGGCGATCCAGGCGGTCAGGCCATCGGACAGCGGGCCGGAGATGGCGAACCCGATGAACCCGCCAGAGCGCTGGCGGGCCGCCGGATCTGCGGGCGATCCGGACCACAGATGCCACAGGCCCAGCACCGGCAGGCAGATCATTGCGGTGCCGAGGACCAGTCGCGGGCGGGTTTCCGGGTGGGGCTCAGTGCGCATCAGAATCACCGCGGCCACAGCGATCAGCAGCGGGAGCAGGACAACCGAACCGCCGACCATGGCCCGCAGGCCGGAGTCGATCCAGGCCCCGACCGGACGGGCGGCGTCGAACCACGACGCGGCGGCGATCACCACGGCCAGTGCGAGCAGTCCCAGCGCGATCCCATCACGGCGGTGGCCCGGTTCGATGTCGCGGGCCCGGCCGACCGAGCGGGCCGTCGACCCTGCTCCGCGGGCTACCACCAGCCACGTCGCGCGCGCGGCGCGACCACCCGCGGCCGCGGCGACGGCGACCGGCGACGGGGACGTCTTGGCTGCGGGTTTACGGCGCGGCGGGGCGGGCCGGGGAACCGGCTTGGTAGTGCTTCTGGCCGAACGGGACGCAGGGCGGGAAGTGCTTTGCGACCTGGTGTTTTGTGACCTGGTCGTTCGCGCGCCCGAGCGAGCGGCCGTCTTGTTCGCCATGCGGGCAGACTAATAGGCCCAACCCCATCCGCACCATACGCAACACGGGTCACAGGAAAGGCTGTTGCCAGACCGCAATCAATCGGCGAATGCGTCCCGTCAACGTCAACAGCCACCATCGTGAAGTAGCAGCTATTGGTGTGGACAGAACAGAGGGTCGGCTGACCGAGCTCTGCCAGGCGCTACCGTGGTGCTCAACAGCGCTCGACACCCCTCCCTCAGATCGGAGCAACCCGATGCCCGTCGTGATCGTCGCCTCTTTCACCGCCAAGCCGGAATCCGTGGACGCTGTGCGCAGCGCCTGCATCAAGGCCATCGAGGCGGTGCACGACGAGCCGGGTTGTCAGTTGTACTCGCTGCACCAGGCCGGCGACACCTTCGTGTTCATCGAGCAGTGGGCCGATGCCGAGGCCCTGAAGGTACACAGCACCGCGCCGGCCGTCGGGTCGCTGTTCGCCGAGATCAGCGACCACCTCGCAGGTGCCCCGGAACTGAAGATGCTCGAACCCATCCCGGCCGGCGACCCGGCCAAGGGCCAGCTGCGCGCCTGACGTGGGAGCACTCGAGGGCAGGGTTGCTTTCATCACCGGGGCGGCCCGCGGTCAAGGCCGCGCGCATGCGGTCAAGCTGGCCTCGGAGGGCGCCGACATCATCGCTGTCGACCTCTGCGAGCAGATCGCCGGAGTGCCCTATCCGCTGGCCACGCCGGAGGACCTCGAGGCGACCGTGAAACTGGTCGAGGACGCTGGGGCGCGCATTGTCGCCCGGCGTGCCGACGTTCGCGACCGCGCTGCGCTGAAAGCGGCTCTCGCCGAGGGCATTTCCACATTGGGCCGGCTCGACATCGTGATCGCCAACGCTGGAATCGCGCCGATGATGGGCGATAACGCCTGGCAGGATGTGATCGACGTCAACCTGACCGGGGTGTATCACACCGTCGACGTGGCGATGCGACCGCTGATCAAGCAGGGCGAGGGCGGCGCGGTGGTGCTGACCAGCTCGGTGGCCGGCCTGGTGGGTATCGGTGCGCCGATCGCCGGTTCCCTGGGCTACACCGCGGCCAAGCACGGCATCGTCGGTTTGATGCGCGCCTACGCCAACTTCCTTGCCGCCTACAACATCCGGGTGAACTCGGTACATCCGGCCGGTGTGGACACCCCGATGATCGACAACGACTTCACCCGCTCCTGGCTGGAGGGCATGGCACAGCAGCAGATGGGTGGTCCGGACATGTCGAATGCCCTTCCGGTGGAGGTTCTGCAAGCCGAGGACGTTGCCAACGCCGTCTTCTGGCTGGTATCCGACGCAGCCCGCTACATCACCGGGGTCACCTTGCCGGTGGACGCCGGCTTCGTCAACAAGCGCTAGATCGACGTGGTCAGATCTCGATGACCGTCGGCACGATCATCGGCTGACGCCGGTAAGTCTCGCCCACCCACTTGCCGACGGCGCGGCGTACCGCCTGGGCGATCCGCACCGAATCGGTGACGCGTTCGGCAGCAAGGGATTCCAGCTCCTGCTCAACCTTGCGGACGGCGGGCTCAAGCGCCTTGGGGTCCTCGGAGAAACCACGCGAGGACAGATGCGGTGGCGTTGCGCTACGCCCGGTACCGCGATGCATGACAATGGTGACCGCGATGAAACCGGAGCTGAGGATCAGCCGCTCCCCCAACGTCGCATCGCCGACGTCCCCGCTGACCAAGCCGTCGACGAACATCTTGCCCACGGGCACCGCCCCGGCGATGCTGGCCTGCCCGGCAACCAGATCGACGCTGACGCCGTTCTCGGCCAGCATGATGTTCTCTTGGGGCACCCCGGTACTGGCGGCCAATTTCGAGTTGGCGCGCAGATGCCGCCAGTGCCCGTGCACCGGCATCACGTTGCGCGGCCGGACCGCGTTGTAGAGGAACAGCAACTCCCCGGCGTAGGCGTGGCCCGAAACATGCACCCTCGCCTGCTGATTGGTGACCACCCGCGCGCCGACACGCGACAATGCGTCGATCACCCCGTAGACCGCCTCCTCGTTACCGGGGATCAGCGATGAGGACAGGATGATCAGGTCGTCGGAGGTGATGGAGATACTGCGGTGCTCCCCGCGTGACATCCGGGACAGCGCGGAAAGCGGCTCGCCCTGGGTGCCGGTGGTGATGAGCACCAGTCGGTCCGGCGGCATCATCTCGGCGGCGGAGATGTCGACCACGTTGCGGTCATCGACGGTCAGGAAGCCCAACTCACGGGCGATGGCCATGTTTCGGACCATCGAGCGGCCGACGAACGATACCTTGCGGCCCAGAGCCACTGCAGCATCGACGATCTGCTGGACGCGGTCGACGTTGGAGGCGAAGCAGGCCACCAGCACCCGCTGACCATCGGCATTGCGGATCAACCGGTGAAGGGTCGGACCGATCTCGCTCTCCGAGGGCCCCACCCCGGGTATCTCGGCGTTGGTGGAGTCGCACAGGAACAGATCGACGCCGGCATCGCCGAGACGCGACATGCCGGGAAGGTCGGTGGGCCGGCCGTCCATCGGAAGCTGATCGAGTTTGATGTCCCCGGTGTGTAGCACGGTGCCCGCGCCGGTGTGGATGGCGATCGCAAGCGCGTCCGGGATGGAGTGGTTGACCGCGAAGTACTGGCACTCGAAAACCCCGTGCCTACTGCGTTGTCCCTCATACACTTCCACGAACGTGGGGTTGATGCGGTGCTCCCTGCACTTGGCGGCGACCAACGCCAAAGTGAACTTGGACCCGACCACCGGGATGTCGCTGCGCAGTTTGAGCAGGAACGGGATTGCGCCGATGTGGTCCTCGTGAGCGTGGGTCAGGACCAGAGCTTCGATATCCTCGAGGCGGTCCTCGATATGGCGCAGGTCGGGCAGGATCAGGTCAACGCCGGGTTCGTCGTGCCCGGGGAACAGCACCCCGCAGTCGACGATGAGCAGACGGCCGAGGTGCTCGAAAACCGTCATATTGCGGCCGATTTCACCGACACCACCCAGTGCGGTGACCCGCAGCGCCCCCGGAGCCAGTGGGCCGGGCGGTCGGAGGTCGTTGTTCACCGCTCGAGCCGCTCTGCCGCCGACCCCGCTCCGAGCACTGCCGCCGCGCGCATGTCACCGGCCAACTCGTCGAGCTGTTCGGCCGTCGCCGGCAGCTGGGGCAACCGGGGTGTCCCGACGTCGAAGCCCTGCAGATGCAGACCGGCTTTGGACATGGTGACCCCGCCGAGGCGGGATTGGGCGTCGTTGAGAGGGCTCAGGGTGACGCTGATCTTGCGGGCGGTCGCAATGTCGCCGGAGTTGAAGGCGGTGACCATGTCTCGAAGCTGGCCGGCCGCAAGGTGTCCCCAAACGCTGACCAGCCCCACCGCGCCCATGGCCAGCCAGGGCAGGTTCAGCGCGTCGTCGCCGGAGTAGTAGGCCAGGCCGGTTTCAGCCATGATCTGCGCCGCCCCGTGCAGGTCACCCTTGGCATCCTTGACTGCGACGATGTTGGGGTGCTGGGCCACCGTGCGCATGGTGTCCCACTCGATCGGCACGACCGACCGGGGCGGGATGTCGTAGAGCATGACGGGCAGATCGGTGGCGTCGGCGACCGCGGTGAAATGAGCGATCAGACCGGCCTGCGGCGGCCGCGAGTAGTACGGGGTGACGACGAGCAGGCCGTGGGCTCCCTCGGCGGCGGCCGCTTTTGCCAGGTGGACGCTGTGCGCGGTGTCGTAAGTGCCGACGCCGGCGATGATGCGGGCCCGGTCTCCGACGGCATCGAGAACGACCCGGAGCAGGGCCGCCTTCTCGGCGTCGGTCGTGGTGGGCGATTCACCGGTGGTGCCGGAGACCACCAGCCCATCGCAGCCGGAGTCCACCAGTCGGCTGGCCAGCCGAGCGGCGGCATCGACGTCCACCGCGCCATCGGGCGTGAACGGCGTAACCATCGCAGTCAGTACCGTCCCCAGCCGGGTGCTGGCGTCGAATCCGCTGGTTCTCACGGGGCTTTAGGTTACCTGCCGGGGTTCAGACGTCCGTAGCGAGCGGGCTGGTGGCAACTTCGGTGCCGTCGGCCAGTACGGCGATGTCGAAGTCGGCGAATACCGCCGGTGCCAGGGCGGTGAGTTCACGCAGGCAGGCGATCGCCAGCTGGCGAATCTCGACATCGGCGTGCTCGCTGGCGCGCATCGCGATGAAGTGGCGCCACGCCCGGTAGTTGCCGGTCACGACGATGCGGGTTTCGGTGTCGTTGGGCAGTACCGCCCTTGCAGCCTGACGAGCCTGCTTGCGGCGCAGTACCGCGTTCGGCTGATCGTCCAGTTTGGCCTCGAGCCTGGCCAGCACTTCCAGGTATGCGGCGCGGCTGGCATCGGCGGCGGCGAGCACGATCTGTTGGAGTTCGGGGTCGTCCTCCAGCCCGGGCGGGAGGACGACCCGTGCGTCGTCCTCGGGGACGTAGCGCTGAGACAGCTGCGAGTAGGAGAAGTGCCGGTGCCGGACCAGCTCGTGGGTACAGGAGCGGGAGACCCCGGTGATGTAGAAGGTCACCGAGGCGTGTTCGAGCACCGCGAAGTGGCCGACGTCGATGATGTGCTTCAGGTACGAGGCGTTGGTCGCGGTGCGGGGGTTGGGCTTGGACCAGCTCTGATAGCAGGCGCGGCCGGCGAACTCGACCAACGCCTGGCCGCCGTCGGCATCGGTCTCCCACGGAACGTCGGACGGTGCCACGAACTCGGTCCTGGCGATCAGCTGCACCCGCAGCGGCGCGGTCTCGGCCACCCGCAGAGCCTAGCCCGCACCCGCGCCGGCAAGCGCCGGAGCCAGATCACCGCGTTGGCCCACCCGCACCTGATCCAGGCCGAGCCACCCCGCCATTGACTGCAGTTCCGCGCTCAGCGCCGCCGCGACGCGGTGGTACTGCTGTCCGGGTTCAGCGAAGGCACCGATCACCCTTAGCGGCGACCGCGACCCGGCGGGCCTGGGTGGCGGTCAACCGATTCAAGGGCGGACGTAGCTGTGGAAGCGGTAACGCAGCCCGGAACTGGAGTCCTGCCAGTCCCCCGACGTGCCGACCCAGGACTCGTCGAGCATCGGAGCCAGTGCGTCGTCGTCGTCCAGACGCAGGTCGATATCCACTTCGGTCACCTCACAGCGAGTCGCGGCCGGCATCGCCAGGTGATAGATCTCCGACCCGCCGATCACCCAGGAATCCGGCACGGTGAGGGCGTCCTGGACGGCGGTGACGACATCCGCCCCCAGTGCCCGGTACTGCGGATTGCGCGTCAGCACAACATTGCGCCGACCGGGCAACGGCCGGAACTTCGGCGGCAGGGACTCCCAGGTCCGACGACCCATCACCACGGTGTGCCCGAGCGTGAGGTCCTTGAACCGGGCCATGTCTTCGGGCAGCCGCCAGGGGATGGAACCGTCCCGCCCGATCACACCCGAGGTCGACTGGGCCCAGATCAGAGCCGTCATGCCGATGATTCGGCCGTGCCGGCAGACCTCATACGGCCACCGGCGCCTTGATCGCCGGATGCGGGTCGTAGTTGCGGATCACGATATCGTCGTAGGTGTAGTCGAAGATCGAATCACGTTGGGCCAGAACCAGTTCCGGGTACGGTCGGGGTTCTCTGCCGAGTTGCTCGGTGACTTGCTCGATGTGGTTGTCGTAGATGTGGCAGTCACCGCCGGTCCAGACGAAGTCCCCCACCTCGAGTCCAGCCTGGGCGGCCATCATGTGAGTCAGCAGTGCATAGCTGGCGATGTTGAACGGCACACCGAGGAACATGTCGGCGCTGCGCTGGTAGAGCTGACAGCTCAGCTTGCCGTCGGCGACGTAGAACTGGAAGAACGCGTGGCACGGCGCCAGTGCCATCCGGGGCAGTTCGGCGACGTTCCAGGCCGAGACGATGATCCGGCGCGAGTCGGGGTCGGTGCGCAGCAGATCGACGGCTGCACTGATCTGATCGATGTGCTCACCGGTCGGTGTCGGCCAGGACCGCCACTGCACCCCGTAAACCGGCCCAAGGTCGCCTTCCGGCGAGGCCCATTCATCCCAGATCGTGACGCCGTGCCGCCGCAGCCACTCGACGTTGGAGTCGCCGCGCAGAAACCACAGCAGTTCGTAGATGACCGACTTGGTGTGGACTTTTTTGGTGGTGATCAGCGGAAAGCCTGCCGACAGGTCATACCTCAACTGATGGCCGAACAGGCTGCGGGTGCCGGTGCCGGTGCGGTCGGCCTTGGGTGTGCCCTGCTCGAGCACCAGGCGCAGCAGGTCCTCGTAAGGAGTGGAGATTGTCGCAGCACCTGGCACGCCGACCACTTTACGTCGGGCCGGATCGGACTCCGAACGGGTAGAACAAAGACATGCCGACGATCCACGACACGATCACCACACCGGACGGCACCTGCCCGGTGACGCTCTGCACGCCCGACGGCGACGGCCCGTGGCGGGGGATCGTGATGTACCCCGACGCCGGCGGTGCCCGGCCCGCCCTGCAGACCATGGCCGAGCGGTTGGCGTCGCTGGGCTACTCGGTGCTGCTTCCCGACGTGTACTACCGCAGCGGAGCGTGGGCGCCGTTCGACATGAAGGCAGTGTTCGGCGATGCTGCGGAACGCAACCGCTTGTTCGCCATGATGAAGGCCATCACCCCCGAGGTGATGGCCGCCGACGCACGCGCGTTCTTCGACTATCTGGCGGCCCGTGCGGACGTGGCCGGGGAACGATTCGGCACCACCGGCTACTGCATGGGCGGGCGCACCTCACTGATGGTGGCGGGACGGGTCCCGGAACGGGTCGCAGCGGCGATGTCCTTTCACGGCGGCGGTCTGGTCTCCGACGATGCAGACAGCCCGCATCTGCTGGCCGATCGGATGCGGGCGGCGGTGTATGTGGCTGCGGCCGAGAATGATCCGTCCTACACCCCGGCCCAGTCGGAAACCTTGGACACCGCCCTCACCGAGGCCGGTGTGGAGCACATCATCGAGTGGTATCCCGCGGCCCACGGCTTCGCCGTGATCGACAACGGCCCCTATGACGAAGCGGCCGCCGAAGCGCACTGGCGCGCGATGGAGACGTTCTTCGGGGAATACCTGGCCTAGGGGCGGCGGACCATTCTTTTGATCAACTCGACGATTCCGCGGGCGGCGTAGACGCCGATCACGACGGACAGGATCACCAGAACGATGAAGGTGATCAGCCAGTTACTCCGGCTGTGCGGAACGTTCCACCACACCAGCGTGAACAACAGCGCACAGATGAACACGACGATGTCGCGCCAATTGCCTTTGTAGGAGGTGGCCGTCAAACGCAGTTGCCGATTGCGGTCGATCGTTGCGATCAATTCGTAGACCCGCTCATCGATGGTGCGCTTGAGTTCAGCGCGCAACTCCACACTCTCCTCGGGCAGGCTGTCGAGAAGTTCGATATCGGACTTGATCAGCGCGCGGAAGTCGGGGCCTTTGACCGTT
Source organism: Mycobacterium sp. (assembly GCA_036782595.1). Lineage (GTDB taxonomy): Bacteria > Actinomycetota > Actinomycetes > Mycobacteriales > Mycobacteriaceae > Mycobacterium. Next base: position 8,212 of record DAIPYT010000092.1, read on the forward strand.
CCGGCCAGTGCACCCAGCATCGCCCCGCCGGCGATCGGGGCCGCACCCAACGCCATGTCACCGATTCCGGCCATGTGTACCTCACTCCCTGAAGTTCTGTATTCGACACCAGTCTGTATTTCGACACCAGTCTGTATTCGACACAGACCGTAGGGCCGTGCCGTCGTTCAGTCCATCAACTGCGCCGCGAGAATCCCACCGAGTTCGCGACAGGACTGCAGGTCGGCTGTTCCCGGCTTGCCCGATACGACGACGTTGCCCGCCACCCGCAGCCATCCCAGGCCGGTGGTGATCGAAGCCAGCGCACGCTCGGCGCCTTCGGTGCCCTCGTTGCCGTGCATGAACACCCCGAACGGTCGACCTCGTGTCGCGTCCAGCAGTTGGTAGTAGGCGCAGTCGAACGCGTGCTTGAGGGCACCGCTGATGTATCCGAGGTTCGCCGGTGTGCCGAGGATGTAGCCGTCGGCCTCGAGCATCTCCACCGGGGACACCGTCAGCGCGGGCCGACGGACGACCTCGACGCCGACGATGTCGGGATCGGTTGCGCCGGCCACCACCGCTTCCAGCATCTCCTGGCAGTGCGGCGAGGGTGTGTGATGGACGATCAGCAACCGCGACACGGGCAACCCATCTACATCACCTATTACCGACGGACAGATCCGTTGACCAGCAAGTCGGTCGCGTCCCCGCCGAGGGGATAGGTGAGCATGATGTGTATAGGGCAGGGCAGGTTGCCCAAAACGCCGATTCGCGTGGCATTAACCGACTGGGTGGCGAGTGCTGTTCGCGCCTCGGCAACATCAGCAGCGACGACGGCGGGACCGGCACTCCAGGCTTCGGGTCCTTGCCGGGCACCTGCGACCTGAACGCCGTCCCGGTGGGGACGAAGCCCAGTTGGAAAGGCAGGAGCACGGGAAACTCCAGGGCGCGCCCGACGTAAGGGCGCGACGATGAGTCGAAGTAGGTGAGTGCCGTGCACATGGGCGACAAACCTAGGTGGCAGTGGGAACGCGGTCAACAAAATCGGCTTTGCGTCTTCAGGTCGGCCGAACCGCACCTCTGCAAAACCCCCGGCCGCTACCGTGAGCCCATGACTGTCTCAAGTCGGGCGAAGGGCGTCTTCACCGGGCAGCTGACATCGCCGGAGATCGCGGAAGCCGTTCGGCGCCTCGGGTTGTACCCGCTGGCGAGGCGGACCTTGTTCGCAGCGGATTACGCCCGGAACTACCGGGAGAACCAGACCGTCAGAAAGAACCATCCCGACATCGCATTCCCGCCCGCCGAACTGCTGTGGGCGACCGCACCCACCACCAGCTACCGGATTTATTTGACCGGGAAGCAGGCCGCTGAGGGTTTTTACCAACTGGCGGCCCGGTATCTCCCCCAGGTCAGACGGATCTATGAATTGGGTTGCGGCGCATCCTCAGTCCTCCGCCACATGCCGGAGGTCGCCGAGGGTCTCGAGGCGTTCGGCAGCGATTACGACCCCAAACTCGTCGACTGGTGCAAGGCCAATATTCCGAACGTGAACGTGGCACTGAATTCGCTGGAACCGCCGCTTCACCACGACGATGAGAGCTTCGATTTCGTTTATTCAAGGTCGGTGTTCACCCATCTGTCATCGGGGTTGCAGAAGCAGTGGCTGGCCGAGCAGTTACGTATAACCCGGCCCGGCGGACTGGTTCTGGTGACGGTGCACGGCGATGCCTACAAACACCGTTTGACAGCTGTGGAGCGCGCCGAATACGAGGCGACGGGTTTCGTCGAGCACCGGACCGCAGACGACGGCGGACCCTGGTACACCACCTTCAACAGCCCGACCTATATGGAGCGGGAGTTACTCGCCGGGCTGGAGGTGGTGCACCGCGACGTACTCCCCGAGGAGGCGTGCGGGCTTCGGCAGGACACCTGGCTGGTCCGCAAACCAGCCTGACCTAAGTGATCGGCCGCGATGAGGCCTGCAGCGAGACCGCGGTGCCCATCGCATCCCGGGCCCGCCTGCGGTCACCGGCATAGTCGTAGGCGCGGGCAAGCCGGTACCAGCCGCGCCAATCGTCGGGCGAGGCCTCGACTTCGGCACGCACACTGTGGAATAGGGCGTCGGCCGCGTCGCGCTGAATGCGACCCGACGGCGTCCGAGGAAGGTCCGTCACGTCGAGCTCCGTGCCGTCCTCGGCTGCCAACCGGGCCAGCCGCTGGTGCGCCAAGCCGGCCCGCAGCGTGGCGACGATGGCCCATACTCCGACGATCGGCAGCAGCAGTACGCCCACACCGAGGCCGACGGCAGCGGGGGTGCCGGTTTGAAGCAATGCCACCGCGGTGCGGGTCAGCATCACGAAGTAGACCAGCAGGGCCAGGCAGAGGAACCCGATCAGCAGCTGGACGCGCGAAATCACAGGTCCATCAGTGCTTCGAGGCCGATGGTCAGGCCCGGGCGGCGCGGAATCTGGCGCACCGCGAGCAGAACACCGGGAACAAACGACGTGCGATCCAGACTGTCGTGACGGATGGTCAGGGTCTCCCCCATGGTGCCGAACAGCACCTCCTGGTGGGCCACCAGACCGGTCAGCCGGACTGAATGCACCGGGATGCCGTCGACATCGGCACCTCGGGCACCGGGCAGACCGGTACTGGTGGCATCGGGGTTGGGCGGCATACCTTTTCGGGCTTGGGCGATCAGCGCCGCCGTTCTGGTGGCGGTACCAGACGGGGCATCGGCCTTCTGCGGGTGATGAAGCTCGATGACCTCGGCCGACTCGAAGTACGGTGCCGCCTTCTGCGCAAAGTACATCGACAGCACCGCCCCGATCGCGAAGTTGGGGGCGATCAGCACGCCGGTCTGCGGCGACTCCGCCAGCCAGTCGCGGACGGCGGCAATACGGTCCTCGGTGAAGCCGGTCGTTCCGACCACGGCATGAATACCGTTGCCGATCAGGAACTTGAGGTTGTCCATCACGACGTCTGGATGAGTGAAGTCGATGACCACCTCGGTGCTGCTGTCGGTGAACATCTCCAACGCGTCGCCGGCGTCGACCTCCGCGCTCAAACTGAGGTCGTCTGCGTCACGCACCGCCGCGCACATCGTGGTCCCGACCTTGCCCTTGGCACCCAGCACCCCTACTCGCATGGGGGCAGCGTATCCACAGTCACGGGCCTATTCTCGACCCGAGCGGGTGGTGTCGGACTAATCTTCCAGCCGTGGAGCAGCCTGTAACCAGCCTTCCCGCCGACAAGCGCTTTCCGCGCCGGTTCATGGCTGATGAAGCCCGCAATCGCCGGATCGGGCTGCCCTTGCAGCGCTCGACCGGCATCACCGTGCCCGATCGGC
>DAIPYT010000093.1:0-11472 GCA_036782595.1 Mycobacterium sp.
GCATGCCCGGATGGGACGTGGAACACCGATCTGCTGGCCCGCATCGCCCCGACCGCACGTGACGAAGACACTCCCGGGGTCAACCCCCACATCGACCAATCGCTGCGCAGCACCGTCCATGACCCGACGGCCCGCCGGATGGGCGGAGTCGCCGGCAGTGCCGGAGTGTTCTCGACGGCACCCGACGTCGGCAAGTACGCACAGGCACTTCTCGACCGACTGGCCGGCCGACCCAGCCCATTCCCACTCAAGCAGGCCACCCTGGAGATGATGACCACCCCGCAGCAGCCGGCAGCTGTGAGCGACGGGGTACGTGGTTTCGGTTGGGATATCGACACCTACCAGTCCAAGCCGCGCGGAGCGGTGTTCCCGGTCGGCAGCTTCGGCCACACCGGGTTCACCGGTGTGTCGGTGTGGATGGACCCGGGATCGGACAGCTACGTGGTGGTTCTGGCCAATGTGATCCATCAGCGCGGCGGCCCGCCGATCGTCACGCTGAGCGGTGATGTGGCCACCGCCTCGGCACAGGCCTTGCATTTGTACGGCAGCTAACATCTAGCTATGCGAATGGCCATCCGAAACGTGAGTTCCGCTGTTGCTCTCGCGACGGTTCTGCTCGGTGGGGTGGGCATCTGCGCACCGCATGCCACGGCCGCGCCGTTCATCACCGCGCCGTTCATCACCGCGCCGGGTGCTCCGGCAGCGCCGATCCCCGGCATGGTCCGGTACGTCGACCCGGCCAACGGATGGTCGATCAGCTACCCCACCGGCTGGCGAGTCGACGGGGCCGATCCGGCGCTGGTACAGATTCGCGATCCGGAAAACCAGGCGCTGGTCCGCATCCAGGTCATGCCGACCGGTGTGTCCCTGAACGCCGCCGCGGACCAGATGCTGGCGTCTCAGGAGGAGTATCTGAAGCAGAGCGGACTGACCTGGGCACTTTCGAGCCGACAGCTGATCTCCCTTCCGAACGGCACCGCGGCCGTCGATGTCAAGGGGGACCTGCTCCCGGGTGGACGGTCCCATCAGCTCTATACGATCAAGGGGGGCAGGGTTTTTGCGGTCAACGCCGAAACCAGCGCCGCCCTGTGGGGCAAGTTCAACGGGGACTTCGACAGGATCATGGCGTCCTTCGCGCTGCCTGCGTAGTGCCTGCGGCGAGGTCGGCGTCGAGGTCGGCGTCGAGGTCGGCGTCGATGAAGTCCTCGATCAACGCGGCGACCTCATCGGGGCGCTCCGCGTGCGGGAAATGTCCCACGCCGGGAAGCACTTCCAGTCGGATATCGGGGCGGATCGCCTGCGCGTCGTAGGCGTGCGAGACCGGGATGATGTTGTCGCGCTCGCCCCAGATCGCCATGACGGGAAACTCGGTTCGGGCGTTGAGGCGGTTGAGTGCGCTGACCGACTGGCCGCGGTGATCGACGACGGAACGCAGCGTGCGCAGGAACGCTTGCCGGGTCGGGCCGTCGGAGAGCGAACCGTAATGGCGCAGGAGCTCCTCACCACGGGGCGATTCGATACCCACCTTGCGCAGCCAAGCCATGAATCGATCGCCGGGAGACACGATCCGGCGGGCTGCGATGACGGGCAGAACCAGTTCGGCGCCCGGCAGCGTCGCCGCCCGCAGAATCAAGCCCACGTCCGGGCCCAGACCCCCGCTGGCGATCAAGACCATGCGCTGGACATAGTCGGGGTGCTGGTAGACGAATTGCATGGCGACACCACCACCGAGTGAGTGCCCCACGATGGTCGCCCGGGCGATACCGAGTTGATCGAGGATGTCGCGCACCAGCACCGACAACGCCCCCAACGAGTAATCGCTGCGCGGTTTGGTGGAGTTGCCGTGGCCGAGGAGGTCCGGCGCGATCACCCGGTGGTGACGCGAAAGCGGGCGGATCAGCGACCGCCACGTCTGTGAGCTTCCCGCGATCCCGTGCAGCAGCAGAATCACCTCACCGCTGCCCTCATCGAGGTAGGCAACCCGTTCGCCGTGCAGATCAAGGTACTTGAGCTCAGCCACGGCGTACGCCCCCGAACCAACAGACCGCATATTGAGTGAACATACGTACACTCTGTTGTCGGCCACGCTATTTGTCAAATGTTTGAACTGCATTGCGTCACGCATCACAACAGTGAATGGATGTGCACCCAAGATGTGCGCCGCGGGGGTCTCGATTAGAGTTCGTCGCGTGAACCCCGAGCCCGCTGGTCTGCATACGCACTACACGCTGCTCTGTGACGACGTCCGAGTCGAGGTCGGTAACCGCCTGTCTCTCATCGGCATGTTCCAGACAGTTGTGACTGATCAATTGCCCATCGCTCTGATCAAGTTGGCGGTGATCACCTACTGGCACGGCCAAGGGACGGGCTCTACGGAGACCAGGGTGCTCTCCCCTGACCGCTCGGCGGTCATCGCAGCGTCCAATGCGACAACCGTCAATCTTCCGGTCGGCGGATTCACGCACAACCTCGTTGTCTTCGTCAACGTCCAGCTGCCCCAGGAGGGGACATACTGGGTGCAGACGCTTCTCGATTCCACCGTCGTCGATGAGGTTCCGTTCGCCGTTATGCTCCATCAGCATGATTCCGTCTGAATGATGAGCGTGCGTGTCAGCACGCTCGATTCGGCAACCGTCGCGATGGAGCCGCCAAGATGAGTTCGACCCTGATTTTCGGACACAAAAATCCAGACACCGATTCGATTTGCTCGGCGCTGGCCTACGCGGATCTGAAGGCCAACATAGGTGCCGACGTCGAAGCCGTACGACTGGGAACGGTCAGCGCTGAGACCCAGTTCGCGCTCGACGCCTTCAAGGTCGACCCGCCGCGCTTGGTCGAATGGGTGGCGCAGGAGGCCTCGCACGTCATCCTCGTCGATCACAACGAGCGGCAGCAGAGCGCGAGCGACATCGACAAGGTCACGATCACCGAAGTCATCGACCATCACCGGATCGCGAACTTCGAGACCGCCGGCCCGTTGTACTACCGCGCCGAACCGGTCGGCTGCACGGCAACGATCCTGCTGAAGATGTTCAAGGAGAAGAGCGTCGCCGTCCGGCCGCAGATTGCCGGACTGATGCTGTCGGCCATCATTTCCGACACGTTGCTGCTCAAATCCCCCACGTGCACGCCCGAAGACGTGGCGGCGGCACAAGAACTGGCATCGATCGCCGGCATCGACCTGCACGCCTATGGCCTGGAGATGCTGCGCGCGGGAGCGAGCCTGGCCGACAAGTCGATTGCGCAGTTGGTCTGCCTGGACGCCAAGGAGTTCACCATGAATGGTGCGAAAGTCGAGATCGCTCAGGTGAACGCGATCGACGTCGACGAGGTGTTGTCCCGCCAGGCCGAGTTGGAAACGGCGTTGCACAACATCATCGGCGAGAAGGGCCTCGGCCTGTTCCTCTTCGTCGTCACCGACATCCTGAACAGTGACTCGGTCGCTGTTGCACTCGGGCCGCGGGCAACGGCGGTGGAGTCGGCCTTCGGAGTTCACCTCGGCGGCAACCGCGCCCTGCTCAAAGGGGTCGTCTCGCGCAAGGCGCAAATCGTGCCGGCGCTGACCGAGGCGTTCAGCAGGGGCTGAGCGTATCGAGGATCCGCCGGAGTTCGATCACTTCGTCGGGGTCGATACTGACGGACTCGAGTCGTTCGGCCATGGCTGGATTCGTGTACTCCATGGCCGACGGGTGCCTCGATCGGGCGGAACTGTGGAAGGCCCTGGCACCGGTGAACTTCGCCAACTCGGCGACGTTACTGGACCGCACGCCGGACCCCGGCATGATGGTGATCCGGTCCCCCGCTGTCTCGACGAGGGTCCGCAGCATCTCCCTGCCCAGATCGACGTTCGGATGCTGCCCACTGGTGAGAATCCTGGCGCAACCCAACTCGATGATGTCCTCCAACGCTGCCATCGGATCCCTGACGCGGTCGAACGCCCGGTGGAAGGTGACCTGCATCGGGCCGGCATTGCCGATCAGTTCCGCACATCGCTCGGTATCGACGCTGCCGTCCTTGCGGAGCATTCCGATGACGACGCCGTCGCAGCCCAACTGCCGGCACTGCCGGATATCGGCGATCATGCTGCGGAATTCCAGCTCTGAGTATAGGAAGTCGCCACCGCGCGGACGGATGATCGGGAAGAGCTCGATGGAGGTGTGCCGGCGCGCGACTTCGATCATCCCGTAGGACGGCGTGGTGCCGCCTTCCTGCGGGTTGGCACACAATTCAATCCTGTTGGCGCCATGCTGCTGGGCTGCCGAGCACGACACCAGATCAAATCCGATGACTTCCAATTCCATCACGACATTATGATCGGCAGAAGCGCGACGACCGTGCTGAACACCGGCGGAAGGCAGTTCGTTGGAGGTCGCTGAATCCGGTATCGCGGAGTTACGCGACGCCCTCACCGATGGCCGGCTGACCAGTGTGCAACTCGTCGAGGCCTATCTGCGCCGGATCCAGGCATACGACCGAAGCGGACCGCGGTGCAACGCGATCGTCGTCGACAACACCGAGGCGCTGGCCGAGGCTGCGGCAGCGGACCGGCGCCGGGCCCGCGGGGAGTTGCTCGGCCCGTTGGACGGGATTCCCTACACCGCCAAAGACAGCTATCTGGCCAGGGGGATGACGGCGGCGGCGGGTTCGTACGCGTTCGAAAACCTTGTTGCACAACGGGATGCCTTCGCGATCGAACGGCTGCGTGCGGGTGGCGCGATCCTGATCGGTCTGACGAACATGCCGGCGATGGCCAACGGCGGGATGCAGCGCGGTCTCTACGGCCGGGCCGAAAGCCCGTATAGCGACAAGTTTCTGACCGCGGCCTTCGGTTCAGGTTCCTCGAACGGTTCGGGGACCGCCACCGCCGCAAGTTTCGCCGCCTTCGGTCTCGGCGAGGAGACCTGGTCCAGTGGCCGGGCCCCCGCGACCAACAACGCACTGTGCGCCTACACCCCGTCCCGCGGCGTGATCTCGGTGCGGGGCAACTGGCCGCTGGTGCCGACCATGGATGTGGTCGTTCCGCATACCCGCACCATGGCCGACATGTGCGAGGTGCTCGATGTCATCGTCGCCGATGACCCCGATACCCGCGGAGACCTGTGGCGGACGCAGCCGTGGGTGAAGATCCGGCCCGCCTCCTCGGTGCGTCCCAGGTCCTACCGCAGCCTGCTGCCGCCCGACCGCACCGCAGCGCAGCGCGCGCTGGCCGGAAAGCGCTTCGGTGTCCCGCGCATGTACATCAACGCCGATCCGGAAGCCGGTGTCGGAGAGGACCTCGGCATCGGGGGTCCAACCGGCCGACGCATCGACACCCGGGCGTCCATCCTCGATCTGTTCGGAGCGGCGGGATCGGATCTGACCGCCGCCGGGGCCGATATCGTCCTGGTGGACTTCCCTGTGGTCTCCAATTACGAACGGGACCGGGCCGGCGCGACGTCGGTCAGAACCCGTGGTCTGGTGAGCCCGGAGTTCCTGGCCCGGGAGATCCTCGACCTGTCGGCATGGGCATGGGATGACTTCCTGCGCGCCAACGGGGATCCGCAGATCCCCCACCTGGCCGCGGTCGACGGGAGTCGGATCTGGGTCAAGCATCCCGGCGAACTGCCGGACCGGGTAGAGGGTTTCGACGACGACATCAACGGCTATCCCGATTTCATCCGGGCGAATCCGATCGACTCGTTCCTCGACATCCCGCATCTGGAGGAGGGTCTGCGCGGACTGGAACGCACCCGTCGCCTGGACTTCGAGGAGTGGATGCACCGGCGTGGGCTCGACGCGGTGATTTTCCCGACCGTCGCCGACGTCGGGCCTGCGGACATGGATGTCAACCCCGCCTCAGCGGACCTCGGCTGGCGCAACGGCGTCTGGGTGGCCAACGGCAATCTCGTTCCCCGACATCTGGGAATCCCCACCGTGACCGTTCCGATGGGGACCATGGCCGACACGGCTATGCCCGTCGGGCTGACGTTCGCCGGCCGTGCCTATGACGACACGGCGCTGTTGGCCCTTGCCGCGGCGTTCGAAGCGACCGGTTCGCGTCGGACGCCGCCACCCCGAACCCCACCACTATGAGAGGCCCGTACCGATGAACGCTGCTGCAGACGCCGACTACCGGATGCCGGCCGAATGGGCTCCGCAGGAACGGATCTGGATGGCGTTCCCTTGTGCGGGCTACTCGCTCGGGGACTCCGCGGCCGCCCAGCACGAGGCACGGTCGACCTGGGCGGCCGTCGCCCACGCCATCGCCGATTTCGAGCCGGTCACCATGGTGGTGCATCCGGAGGACCGCGGTACCGCCGCCCGCTACGTTTCGGCCGGTATCGACATCCTGGAAGCGCCGATCAACGACGCCTGGATGCGCGATATCGGGCCGACGTTCGTCCATGGCCGGGACGGGTCGGTTTCGGCGGTGGACTGGGTGTTCAACGGCTGGGGCGCCCAGGCCTGGGCCCGCTGGGATCTCGACGCCCGCATCGGTCGCTTCGTCGCCGAGGCCGCCGGCACTCCGGTCATCAGTTCCGATCTGGTCAACGAAGGTGGCGGGATCCACGTCGACGGAGAGGGCACCGTGCTCGTGACCGACACGGTCCAACTCGATCCGGGGCGCAACCCCGGGCTGAGCCGGGCCGACGTCGAAGCCGAGTTGGCCCGCACCATCGGCGCCACCCATGCGGTCTGGCTGCCGAAGGGGCTCACCCGCGACTTCCAACAATTCGGCACCCGCGGCCACGTCGACATCGTCGCGGCGATCACCTCACCGGGCCGACTCCTGTTGCACACCCAGGGCGATGCATCACACCCCGACTATCAGGTGTGCCAGGAGATCCAGGCCGCGCTGGAAGGTACCCGCGACGCGGCGGGCCGGTCATGGGAGATCACCGAAATGCCCGCTCCGGCAACACTGACCGACGCGGAGGGATTCGTCGACTACAGCTACATCAATCATCTGGTGGTCAACGGCGGGGTGATCGCCTGCGGATTCGGCGAAGCTCGGGACGCGGATGCCGCGGCGATCCTGGCCGAGCAGTACCCGGGCCGCAGGGTGGTCACCGTCGACGCCCGACCGCTGTTCGAGCGTGGTGGCGGCATTCATTGCATCACCCAACAGCAGCCTTCGCCGGGGACGCCGGTCTAGTCACCCGATCAGGGGCAGCGCGTCATCTTGGAGGTCTTGCCGGTGCTGTCGTTGATCGACTGCATGGTCGAGTCATCGAGGATCGTGACGTTGACCGCGAAGTCGGGCGCATCGACGAAGCTGATCACACCGTCGCTGTAAGTCCAGTCGCCGAACGGCCCATCGCTGGTGCCATCCGCACGCAAGTCGATCGCCATGGTGCAGTCGCCGTCGGTACCCCACTTCCCGATCACGAAGCCCCGACTCGGCGTTTCGCCCCTGGCGACCGGACCCGAAGGTGCCCCCGAAGATGCCCCCGAAGATGCCCCCGAAGATGCCACAGTGGAAACGGCCGACGATTCGACCGACGATGCGACCAACGGTTGCGCGGCGGGCTTCGACTGTCCGCCACAGCCAGCCAGTGTCATAGCGGTGACGACTGCTGCGCTGACCACGGTGGCCAATTGACTCTGCACGGGGTTTGCCTAGCCGCCGGGCCTGGGGAACTGGGCCGCCAGGAAGCGGTCCCACATTCCGTCGCTCATCAGTGAGTTGACTCCGACGAGCAGGTGCGCCGACGGCGTCACCCGCACCCGGATCGGCGGCCGCGCGGCGGTGATCGCCTTCTCCACCGCTTTGGCCACACTGTCGGCGTCGCCACCCAGTTTGGCCAGCGGGCCCTTGGCGTAGGCCTCCTCGGTGGCGGCACCAACCGCGGCGTTGAACTCCGCGTAGGGACCGTCACCCGTGTCGAGTCCGGTCTGGGCAGTCGCCGCGAACTCGGTGCGGATCAGACCGGGCTGGATGATCACCACGTCGACGCCGAAGCCCTTGACCTCGAATCGCAATGCGTCGCTGATCGCTTCGACCGCGTACTTGGTTGCGTGGTAGGCGCCGCCACCGGGGAAGGTGAAGTTCGCCCCCATTGAGCTGATGTTGACGATCCGGCCCCAGTGCTGGCGGCGCATACCCGGCAGCACCAGCTGACACATGCGGACCAGGCCGAAGACGTTGGTCTCGAACTGCCGCCGCAGATCCTCAAGCGGCAGGGACTCGATGGCGCCGGACTGCGAGTAGCCGGCGTTGTTGATCAGAACGCCGACCGCGCCCTGCTCTTCGACGACATGCTCTACGGCGGCGGTCATCGAAGCCTCATCGTTGACGTCCAGGGCAAGGGTGTGGGCCCCCGCCGCGCGCAGATCAGCGAGGGACTCGACCCGGCGGGCGGTCGCATAGACGGTGTGGCCCGCCTTGACCAACCGCAGCGCAGTGGCATGCCCGATACCGGTCGAGCAACCGGTGATCAGGACGGCCTTGGAAACATCAGTCATTCCGCCACCCTAAACAAGCCGCCCCAATCGGCACGAGCGCACTCGCCGCAGCAAAGGCACAATGGAAGCATGCGCAGAGCCAAGCGGTTCCGGAACCTCGTCTCGGTTGCCAGCGCCGTCACGGCGTTCGGCCTGGCTGTCGGGATGGCGACGCCGGCGCGGGCGGAGAGCCCCGAGGAGAAGTTCATCGCCGACCTCCAACGCTCGAACGCCGTGGCAACGACGATCCCGGGGACACCCGAACGCTGGGTCAAGGCGGGCTATGAGTCGTGCAACCGGATTTCGTCGACAATCGCCCAGGGTTTACCCGCCCGGGCGGCCATCAACAATGAAGTCATCGCCGCGACGACCTTCCACAGCATCGCCCGGAAAGACGCCGTCGCCCTGGTGACCTATGCCGTCCTGGACCTGTGCCCCCATGTGGTGCCCCCCCGAAATACCCCGGGTGGTGGGTTCCCGGCCGGTTGATCTCTAGGCTGCACCCATGCCTCGAATCACCGTCATCTTCTCGTTGATCTACATCGCGCTCGGACTGGGCGGTTTCTTCCTCACCGGTGCCGTCCACAAGACCGCGTTGATACCGGCCGTCATCGGCGTCGTGCTGCTGGTGCTTGGCCTGCTTGGCAACAAGGAGAACCTGCGGATGCACGTCATGCACGCCGCGCTGCTGATCGGCCTGTTGGCACTGCTCGGCACCGCGCGGTCCCTGCTCAAGCTGCCGGCGGCCTTCGACGGGACCGCGGAGCGTCCGGGGGCCGTCTTCGCCCAAGCCGCCACCGCCATCCTGTCGGTGGTCTACCTGGCCCTCGGAGTGCGATCCTTCATCGCCGCCCGGCGCGCGCGCACTTCCTGATATTCGCTCGGCCGACGCCTAGTCGACCGTGACGTGGATGTGGTTGAAGTGCGCCGGCACTCGCCACATCGTGTAGCGGATGTTGAATCGCGCTGCCTGGTTTTGAAGGTCGGCGTTGATGGCATCACCGAGAGCCATGTCGGACAGCATGATGTCGATGGCGTGGCCGCTCGGGTGGTCCGGGATCGGGTCCGCACGCACGCCGCCGATGGACTGGACGCCGGGATAGGTGGCCATGATGTAGGCGGCCAATGCCCGGGCGTTGGGAATCAAGCCGCCCATGCCGACGGTGGGGATCGGGTTGATTAGACCGAGAGCCGCCACCACCGCCGGGGAGGGAGCCAGCGCGGTCTGCTGAGCGGGCGGCAGCATGGCGTAGCGGATCTTGGCGTCGGTGATCTGCTTCTGCAATTCGGATTGCTTGCGCTGCAGGTCCGCGCGGACGACCACGGCCTGGTCGACGCTGGCCTTCGCGGCGACCGCGGACTCCGCCGACGCCGCCTCGATCGCCTGGGCCTCCTGGTTGACGCGACGGAAGTCCTGCATCTGGGCGGCCATCTCGGTGGCCATCAGCCGCTGGATGGCCAGCTTGTCGATCAGGTTCTTCGGCGACGCGGAGGTCAGGATCGCGGTGAATCCGTCGGTGCGTCCGCCCATGTATACCGCGGCGGCGGATCGGTCGACCGCGCCCTGGTAGTTCGTCAGCTGGACCCTGGCGGCGTCGAGCGCGGCCATATCGGCGTTGTGCTTCTCGTCAGCCTGCACGAGCAGCTGGAGCTTGCGGTCGAGATCCGCCTTGGCCGCGTGGATGGACTCGCTGAGTTGCTCGGTCTGCCGGTGCAACTCATTGAAATCCGGGGTGCTGTCCACCGCCGGATCGGCCTGCGCGGTACCACCCCAGGCCGCGCTGAGGACGGTGAGCCCGACGACTACGCCGGCAACCGACTTGGAGAAACCGGATTTCGCCGGAAACGGCGGGAAAAACTTCAAGACTGTGCATCCTTTGACTTGCCGTCGACGTCTTCTTCGTCGAACTGCCTGTCCACGTGCCCCCAGGTCACGATCAGGTTACGGAAGCGCCGTCACCTTTGTCCAACGGAGCGGACTGAGAATTACCTGGGAAGGGATCTTACCGGATCACTAGAACTGGGCATTCGGCGTGGTGGATCAGGTTCTGGCTGACCGAGCCGAGGATCGAGGCGGCAAGCCCGGAGTGGCCGTGACTGCCCACCACCACCAACTGGGCCTCGCCCGATAGGTCGGTGAGTCCCTTAGCCGGGCTGACGTCGTCGAACACCTTCGTCACGTGCGCGTTGCGGTACTTGCGCGCCAACGGCGCGACCATCTCGTCCATCTGCTGGCGCTGCCGGGACTGCAACACATCGAGCAGTTGCCAGTCCATGTTTCCCTGGCCGCCGAGATCGCCCATCCCGACCGCGGCCCCGATCTCCCACATGTGCGCCACCGTCAGTGGGGCGTGCAGCGCGCCGGAGATGTCGAAGGCTTCCGCGACCGCGCGCGCCGACGCATCGGACTCGTCGACTCCGACGACGACGGGCAACGGTTTGCCGGTTCGTCTGGCGACCGGGGGACGCCACACCGCAACCGGACACTGGGCCCGTTGCACGACCCTTACGGCGTGCCCGCCCAGGGCACGGTGGTCGCCCGCTCCGGTACCCACCACCAGCAGCCGGGCCGACTGAGCGGCCTCGGTGAGGACCGTCGCGACCGCACCCTTGACCGCCGCTGTGCGGATCGCCAGATCCGGATGATTCGCCCGAACCGCCGTCTCCGCCGCGGCCAGCAGGCCATCACCGTCGGCACGTCCACTGAGTTCGGGCGTATGCGCACCGGCGAAATGCCAATCCAGCCGTGGAATCGCATGCACCAGAGTCAGCGCAAGCCCGTGCCGGGCGGCGAAATCCGCGGCCCACCGGGCTGCGCCGATAGCGCTGTCGGATCCGTCGATCCCGGCGACGACGTCCGACTGGTCGGCTGCGGTGCTGTTGTTCACCGGATCAGCGTAGGTGCTATCGGATTACGCGTTCAGAAGCACTGCTCGGGCGCTAATGTCCAGTTCGCAAAGCCGATTTGCCTGCCCGCCTTTGACGCCCGGCACGAAGGAACCTAAGCGCCATGTCGACGAAACGCACCCCGCATATCGATCCCAAGGG
>DAIPYT010000094.1:0-11396 GCA_036782595.1 Mycobacterium sp.
TTCTCGGTATGTCGGGCGTGTGGGTGCGTTGGCGTTGGCGTTGGGTGTGGGGTCGGCGGTGGCGTCGATGCCGATGGCGTTCGCCGATACGACGGGCTCGGCGGGGTCGAGTTCAACGGCGGATTCGACCGGTGCGGGTTCGACTACAGCAGGTGCGGGCAGAGCGGGTTCGACCGCGAAGGCCCCCCAGCGTGCGGTTTCGCGTTCGGGTCGAGGCGTTAGCTCAGCGGGTGACTCGGTGACGCCTATAGCGTCGCCGGCGGCGGTGCCGTCGGTTCCGGTGATGGCTGTGGCACGGCGTGCGGCGGTTACTGGTCAGGTTGATGGTGTGGGTGCGGGTGTGGCGGGGTGGCTGGGTGCGGAAGGCACGTCGGGGGATTCCCCGGCGGTGGCATCGTTGGCGTTGACGGAGTTGGCCACGGTGCGCCGGGGGTTAGGTGCTGCGTCGCGCGCCAGGCGTGCAGCGGCGGTGGTCAGCACGGGTGAGCCGGTAGTCCCAGTGATCGGTGCGGCGGCGCAGGTCGGTGTCCCGAGTGCGGGGGCGGGGTGGGCGCCGGGTTCGGTTCTGTCGATTTTTGTCTCTAATGGGACCGTTGATCATCCCAACGCGGGCATTTTGTTGGGTAACGGGTTTTCCTATGATGCTGCGACGTGTCCGACGGGTGCCTGTAGCGGCGGCGACGGTGGCATCCTCGGCAACGGCGGGAATGGCTACAACGGTGGTGCCGGCGGGGCGGCCGGCTGGTTCGGTGCCGGCGGTAGTGGCGGTGTTGGTGTCGCGGGGATCGCTGCGACGACATCCACCACGCTCACCGGGACCATCACTGTCGGTCTCAATCCGTCGGGTGTGGCGATCAGCCCCGATGGCGCCACCTCCTACGTCTCCAATTCCAGCGGCACGGTGTCGGTGATCGATACCGCCACCAAGACCGTCATCACGACGATTCCTATCGGTTTGCTCCCCGCGGGGGTGGCGGTCAGCCCCGATGGAGCCAGGGCCTATGTCGCCAACTCGGGGGCCAACTCGGTGTCGGTGATCAACACTGCCCTGAACACCGTGGTCGGCGTTATCGGCTCCGGTCTCCCGAATTCAACTTTGTCTGTCCCAAGCGGAGTCGCGGTCAGCGCTGATAGCGCGACCGTGTACGTCGCCAACTCCGGCACGAATACGGTCTCAGTGGTTAACGCGGCCACCAACTCCGTGACCAGCACCATCACGGTTGGTATCGGCCCACTCGCGGTCGCGGTCAGCTCGGGCAGGGTTTATGTCGTGAACTCCCTCAGCAATACGGTGTCGGTGATCGACGTTGCGACCAACACGGTCACCGACACCATCACCGTCGGCATCAACCCGATCGGGGTGGCCGTGAGCCCCGCCGGGACAACCGTCTACGTGTCCAACAATGACCAGGACTCGGTGTCGGTAATCGACACCGCCACCAATTCGGTCACGGCAACCTTGAGGGTCGGCTTCCTTCCGGGTGCGGTCGCTGTGAGCCTCGACGGCGCCACCCTTTACGTCGCCAACACCGCCGACAGCACGGTGTCGGTGATTGATACCGCCACCTCCGTCGCCACCACCCTCACCGTCGGTATCAATCCGCAGGGGCTGGCGACCGGCCCCGGCGGCATGGTGTACGTCGCGGACTACAACAGCAACACGGTCTCTGTGTTGACCACCGCGCCCACCGTGGGTGCTGCCGCGGGCAACGGTGGAGCCGGCGGTCGCGGCGGGCTGATCTTCGGCCAGGGCGGGGTCGGTGGTGCCGGCGGGGCCGGTGCGGCTGGTATCGACGGCGGCACCGGGGCGCTCGCGGGGTTCACGGGCACCGACGGCAGCGCCGGGGGATCCGCCGGGTCCGGCGGGTCCGGTGGTCGCGGCGGCGGGCTCTTCGGCAACGGCGGCAACGGTGGGATCGGTGGTGCCGCCGGTGCCGGTGGTCGCGGCGGCGATGGTGCCGACGGCGCCACCGTCGTTGTCAACACCCCGGCCGGGGCCGGGGGCGATGGCGGACATGGCGCCAACGGTGGCAGCGGCGGGGCCGGGGGATCCGGCGGTGCCGCGACCATCGGCACAACAGGCAACGGCGGCAACGCCGGTCGCGGCGGCAACGCCGGACTGGCCGGCCGCGGTGGTGATGGCGGCAAGGGCAATGGCGTCCAAACCGCCGGTGGTGCCGGCGGTGACGGCGGTGACCCGGGTAGCCCGGGTGCTGGCGGATCAGGCGGCGCCGGTGCCACCCCGGGAAGCAACGGTGTCGCCGGCGTCTCGGCGACCTTGGGTGGCAACGGCGGTTCGGGTGGGAACGGCGGCGGCAAAAGCGGCGGGATCGGCGGCGCCGGCGGCGGCGGCGGGGCGGTCGGCAATGGCGGCTCGGGCGGTGTCGGTGGCTTTGGCGTGGCTGGGGATGCTACGACACCGGGCGGGGCCGGCGGAAGCGGCGGGGCTGGCGGCAATGGCTTCGGCGCCTTCGGACGCGGCGGCAACGGCGGCGCGGGTGGGGACGGCGGCACCAACGGCGGTGCCGGTGGCGGCGCCGGTGCCGACGGTGGCGCCGGTGGCAGTGGATCTGCCCGCGACGGCACCGCCGGTGCCGATGGCCAAGTCGGCGTCGCGCCCGTGCCAGGTTTTGCCGAACCCTACGCCGGAAGTTCGGACTTTGAGGAATTCACTCCAACTCAGATCGCGTCGACCGATCCGAGAGTGAACCAGGGCATAGGACAGGCAAGGGCCGATGAAATTGCGGCAATTTTCGGTCTCGATAAGAGCAAAGTCCTCACCCCAGAGCAGTATTCCCTACTGACCAGCGGCGGGGGAGTCGGCGGCAACCTCTCCGACGCACTGCTGTTTAACGAAGCGATGAATTGGTTTATCAACACTGAGACTAATCCAACCATTGTCAATATCGACGGTGTGGAAACCCCGATTGTGCTCGGAAGCTATGGCCTCATGGTGAACCAAAATGGAATGCTTCAGACCTACGCCCAGGAAACCGGCCCAGGCAGAAGGTTTAACTTTCTGCTGGGTCCGACCTTCCTTTCCGGCTATCTGGACACTTGGTTCCTCGCCAACGGCGCGACAGAAACCCTGCGCATGTTCCAGACCTCTCTCGCCGCGATCGAATCGACTCGCTGGGGCTACCTATCTCAACAGCTTGCTGATCCGTGGGAGTTGGCGCCCTACAACACTCCAGGTGCCGACCCAGCCGTGGTGTATACAGCAATGCCGCTGATCCCGCCGATCTGGATCTGGAACTTCATGGCCGAATACGTGGTTAGCCCGTCACTGGGGGCACTCATGCCCGCCTACTGGACAGCTATTCCCGAACCTGTCGTCACCGCGCTTCTGGCAAGTCCGACGGGACAGGTGATCTGGACCGACTATCAGCAATACTTCCAATAGAGATCAAAGCGGTGTCGGGTTCGACCGGGACGAACTCCAACCCTGGGCAGACCCGGTACTGCGGACTCGCAACGCGGGCATCGGGGGAGTGATCGCAGACTTGGGAACCTGGTTCGACGCTGCCCCAACCGCCATCGTGGCTGCCTCACTTGTGGTGGTCGGGATGTTTGCGAAATTGCCTGCGGTGCGGATCTTTTCGTGGTGTGCTTGTCCTCTACGTAGCTGAACTTGTCGCCGGTCCCGGTGCCTTCTCCCCTGCGCGCACGGCTTATCCGGCGGGGGTTCCACGGTGGTCGTAGTCGATTTTGTTCAGTTGATTGATGAGCAGGGCACCGGTACGGCTGTCACATCTGCAAAAACCCTGAGGCGCGCGCGTTCGCGCCGCCATCGCACTCCGTATGGGTGGTTGGGTGCGAGTGCTGTGGGAGTGGGTGTGGGTGTGTGGGCGGCCCTCGCTGGTGGGGTGGCGGTGGCCCATGCCGACGACGCGGTGTCGAATTCGTCGACTTCGGTATCGGTGGGTCGGGCTGCCTCGGCGACCGCGAATAGTGGTGTAGCGCGGCGGGCTTCGCGTGTGGCGGCCCGCGGGGTGGCCGGTAAGACCCCGGTGGCGTCGGTGAGTTTGCCGGGTGCGGCGGCGGGCTTGCAGCCAGGCAGCATTTTGAAATTCTTCGTCGGTAATGGCACCGAAGTGAGCCGCACAAGCGCGAAAATCCTCAGCGCTTCGTGGGGCGCAAATGGTAGAGGCGGCGAAGGCGGAGTCGATAATGTGCCAGTCACCTTCAACTGGTTTATTGATCCAACTTCGGTAGCACCAGCCGACTTCCTGATAACCCGCGACGACGGCACCACGACCACTCCGGTTTTCGCTACGTTCTACCCACCGGATGAAAAAAATGAGCGACAAACCGTGGATCTAATTGGTAACTTCGGTGATCCCGCCGGGGCGCGGCCAATATCCGTGACGATCACAGGTGCCCTAACAGGTCGGGCAATGACAAGCGCACTCTGGCAGGAAATCCCCACCGGCCTTACCCATGCGATCGACCAAATCGAGGTCGGTCCGTATATCGCAGACGCTTGGGTGCTTACCTCGAAAATGTTGCAGGGTGACAAAAACTGTTGCACCGTGGGTAAGAATTTCGTGCGCGTCGTGTGGTCAAACGGCGTTACCGCTTACCCACACGGTGACGAAGTCGGTGCCGCGGTCGTCAATTCTTACAGTGCGGTTTTGATGCTGCGAAATGGCAAAACGATCATCGTCAAGCCGCTGGCCGTAGGTGATCTGGCTGATCACTTGAAAACGTCGATGGATGACAACATGCACGATCTGTGCCTACCGACCCTTCCAAAGAGAGCAAAGCTGATTGAGATTCGCATTGGTGCATCTATGTTGGAGGACCCAAATGGTGATCCCAACTTGGAGCAACACTTCAAGTTGTAGTTCTGGAGACTTGTTTATACCCCTAGTAGTCGGTTCGAAAGTGGTTTAGGTTCGGGCGGGCAGATTCTTGGCGGCGGCGGTGGTGTCGGCTCCTCAGGCAGCGCCAAAAATGGGAGCGACGGCCAACTCATCCAGTAGCCGCCGATCCACTCTCTGTGGCTGTTAGACGGTGCCTCTCTGCGTCACGACCCCGGTGTCCGGGTCGGTTATTGGCAGGTCCGGGAAGTGACGTGTCCGAAGCGTCGGCATGCGAGTTTGAGTTGGCTGCGCGGATGTTGGAGTCACCCCCACCGCCATCTTGGCTACCTGACTTGTGGTGGTCGGGAATGTTGGCAAAATGACTGCGGTGCCGGTCTTTTCGTGGTGTGCTGATCTTCTACGTAGCTGAACTTGTCGCCGGTTCCGGTGCCTCTTCCCCTGCGCTCACGGCTTACCCGGCGGGGGATTCATCGTGGTTTCGCTTAATTGTGCTCAGTGGCGCCGCAGCCTGGTAATCCTGCTGCTGGTTGTCCTGCTCGCGGTGACCGGCCTGGCCGGGTGCGCCTCGACACCATCGGCGCCGCCGGGGACCTTCAGCGTCTACCTCGGTGAACCCCAGCGCCCACTGGTCCCGGGTAACACCACCGAGACCGAAGGCGGAAAGGTCATCGAGGCGCTATGGACGCCGCTGGTCACCTTCGACGAGCGCAGCCGGACCGTCACCTACGACGGTGCCGCCGAGTCGGTCACCTCCACCGACAACCGCCAGTGGACCATCAAAATCAAGGCGGGCTGGACCTTTCACGACGGCACCCCGGTTACCGCGGAGTCCTACGTGCGGGCGTGGAACTACACCGCACTGAGCTCCAACGCCCAGGGCGCGTCCTATTTCTTCTCCGGCGTGCAGGGCTATGACGCCTTGCAGGGCAGCGACGGTAAGGAGCCGACCGCCACCCGGATGGCCGGACTGCGGGCGCCCGATCCCACCACCATTGAGGTCACCCTGTCCGAGGCGTTCGCGATCTTCCCGATCACGCTCGGCTATTACGGGTTCAATCCGTTGCCCGAGGCCTTCTACGCCGATCCGGTGGCATTCGGCAAGAAGCCGATCGGCAACGGGCCGTTCAAGGCCGATACCGAGTGGGTGCCGGGCCGCGGTATCACCTTGAGTCGCTACGACAACTACGCCGGCAAGGACAAGGCGAAATCCCGCGGCGTGGTGATGCGGGTCTACACCGAACTGTCCACCGCCTACACCGACGTGCTTGCCGGCAATCTCGACGTCCTGCACGGTCTGCCGCCCGATGCCTACGCCAACGCCAAGGACATCTTCAAAGATCACTACCTTGAGCAACCTAGCTCGGCTGTCACCAGTCTGGCCTTCCCGCTCTACGACAAGCGCTACGCCGACGTGCGCGTGCGCCGCGCGCTGTCGATGGCCATCGACCGCAAGGCGATCGTCAACGCGATCTTCCTGGGCACCCGGGTGGTAGCCGATTCGTTCGCCCCGCCGATGGTGGTCGGTTACAACGCCGGGGCGTGCGGCCGATGGTGCGAGTACCATCCCGACGAGGCTAAGCAATTGCTCACCGAGGCCGGTTTCGACACCAGCGCCCCAGTGGAACTCTGGTTCAACGCCGGCGCAGGCCACGACAGCTGGATGACCGCGGTGGGCAATATGTTCCGCAAGATCGGTCTGACCTACAAGTTGCGCGGCAACCTGCAATTCAGCGAGTTCCTGTCCAAGCGCGGCGCCAAGGAGATGACGGGGCCGTTTCGGTCGTCATGGGTGATGGACTACCCCTCGGTCGAGAACTACCTCGCGCCGCAGTTCGCCACCGCCTCGATCGGACCGTCGGGCTCCAACACCGTGTTCTATTCCAACCCGGTATTCGACGCTGCACTCGCCGACGGTAATCGGGCACCGAGTATCGCCGCCTCGAGCACGGCCTACGGAAAGGCCGAGCACATCCTGGCCGAGGACCTGCCGAATGCACCAATGTTTTACGGTCTGGATCAGACCGTCTGGACAAAGCGGGTATCGGGCATCCGCTACAGCATCATCGGCGACATCGTGCTGCAGGACGTCATCGTCGACGGTCAGGCGGTGTGACCGGATGATCCGCTTCGTCATTCGCCGTCTTCTGCTGACCATCCCGGTCCTCCTCGGCGCGTCACTGCTGATCTACGCGATGGTCTACGCACTACCGGGTGACCCGGTGCGCGCGCTGGCCGGCGATCGTCCGCTCAGTGCGTCCGTTCAGGCGCAAATCCGTGCCGACTATAACCTCGACGACTCGTTTCCGGTGCAGTACGGCAAGTACCTGTGGGGTCTGCTGCACGGGGACTTCGGCAAGGATTTCTCCGGGCGACCGGTCTTGGAGACCATCGCGCAGCGACTGCCGGTGACCGTCCGGTTGACCATCGTCGCCGTGGTATTCGAGACCCTGTTCGGTGTCACCGCCGGAATCCTGGCCTCGCTGCGGCGCAATTCATTCTTCGACAACCTGGTGCTGATCTCCACGACGATGCTGGTATCGATCCCGGTGTTCGTGCTGGGGTTCCTCGCCCAGTTCATCTTCGGCTTCAAACTCGGCTGGTTTCCCATCGCCGGCATCGCTGACGGCTGGTTCAGCTATCTGCTGCCCGGGTTGGTGTTGGCCTCGCTGTCCATGGCGTATGTGGCGCGGCTGACCAGATCAGCCATGCTGGAGTCGTTCTCGGCCGACTATGTCCGCACCGCCCGCGCCAAGGGCGTCGGCCGCACTCGCATCGTGCTGCGACATGTGTTCCGCAACAGCCTGATTCCGATCGTCACCTTCATCGGTGCCGACATCGGCTCGCTACTCGGCGGTGCGATCGTCACCGAGTCGGTGTTCAACCTTCCCGGCCTGGGCCGGGCGATCTTCGATGCGGTGCGCTCGCAACAGGGCCCGGTGGTGGTGGGCATCGTCACCCTGATGGTGTTCTTCTACATCTTCTTCAACCTCATCGCCGATGTGCTCTACGCGGTGATCGATCCGAGGATTCGCTATGGGTGATGCGATCGAGCGCATCGAGGACAGTCGCCTCGATGCTGAAGGTGACGAGGTAGCCGCACTGGTGGGACAGTCCAGCGTGTGGCGGGACGCATGGCGCTACCTGCGGACTAACCCGCTGTTTCTGATCGGGCTGGCGGTCATGCTGGTGATCGTCGTGATGGCACTGTTCCCGGCACTGTTCGCGCGCGGTATCAACCCGACCGACTGCGACCTGTCACTGTCACGCCAGACACCCAGCGCCGCACACTGGTTCGGGATGGATCTGCAGGGCTGCGACTACTACGCCAACGTGATCTACGGCGCACGGAACTCGGTGATGATCGGTCTGCTCAGCGTCATCGGGGTGCTGATCATCGGCGTCCTCGTCGGAGCGCTGGCCGGGTACTTCGGCGGCTGGGCGGACTCGGTCCTGGCCCGCATCACCGACGTGTTCTTCGGCATCCCGCTGTTCCTGGGTGCGCTGATCCTGCTGACGGTCACCGCCAACCGTTCGGTGTGGACGGTCTCGCTGGCGCTGGTCGTGTTCGGGTGGATGACGGCGATGCGGCTGGTGCGTTCGTCGGTGGTGTCGATCCGCGAGAGCGACTACGTGCTGGCCGCCCAGGCACTCGGCGCCTCATCGGGACGGATCCTGGTTCGGCACATCCTGCCCAATGCGGTGGCCCCGGTGTTCGTCTACGCCACGATCGCGGTGGGCACCTTTATCTCTGCCGAGGCCGCACTGACCTACCTGGGTATCGGACTGCAGGCGCCGGAGATCTCCTGGGGCCTGCAGATCAACGTCGCCCAGTCCCTCATCGGTAGTTCGCCGCACCTGTTGTTATTCCCGGCGCTGTTCCTATTGATGACCGTACTGGGATTCATCCTGCTGGGCGATGCACTGCGCGAAGCCCTCGACCCGAAGCGGCGGTGAGAGATGACTGATTTATCCGCAGCGGATGTGCCACTGCTGACGATCCGCGACCTGAACATCGACTTCGAAGTCGACAAGGTGTGGATCCCCGCCGTGCGCGGGATCGACCTCGATCTCACAGCCGGCGAAGTACTCGCATTGGTCGGTGAGTCCGGTTCGGGGAAAACGACACTGGCGATGGCCATTCCGGGACTGCTCGCCGACAACGCGCGACTGACGGGCAGCATCCGGCTGGTCGGCGCCGAGTTGGCAGGAGCCGATGAAGCGACCCTCACCGAGGTTCGTGGCGGCCGGGTCGGTGTGGTTTTCCAGGAGCCCATGACGGCGTTCAACCCCGTCTACACCATCGGCTGGCAGATCATTGAAGCGATCCGGATGCACCGCGATATCTCAGCGAACGATGCCCGGGCACGCGCGGTGGAACTGCTGGATCTGGTTGAGATGCCCGAGCCGGCCAAGCGCATGGACTTCTACCCCCACCAGCTCTCCGGAGGGCAGCGCCAGCGCGCGATGATCGCCCAGGCACTGGCGTGCGACCCGGCGCTGCTGATCGCCGACGAGCCGACCACGGCCCTCGACGTCACCGTGCAGGCCGAGATTCTGGACCTGCTCCGCGATCTGCGGACCCGGGTCGATGCCGGGATTCTGTTGATCACCCACGATCTGGGCGTGGTCGCCGATATCGCCGACCGGATCGTCGTGATGAAGGACGGGGACATTGTCGAATCCGGCTCCTCGGCAGCACTTTTCAGCGATCCGCAGCAGCCGTATACACGCCTGCTACTGGCATCGGTGCCCCACCTGGGCAGAGGCAAGCTGAGCGTTGCGGAGTCCTCTCCCGCGCCGGAACACGCCCCACCGGTGCCCGCACTGTCATTGCGCGAGGCCACCGTCGAGTTCAAGTCCGGGTCCAGGAACGCCTTCCAGGCCGTGGACACGGTGACCCTGGAGGTCGGCGCCAGTGAGGTGGTGGGACTGGTCGGCGAGTCGGGCTCGGGCAAGTCGACATTGGGTAAAGCCGCCGTCGGACTGGTGCGGCTGACATCGGGATCGGTGCATCTGGCCGGTATCGATATCACCAAGCTCTCACAGCGCGATCTGCGTGTACCGCGCGAGAAGGTCGGCGTGGTGTTCCAGGATCCCGGCTCGTCGCTGAACCCGCGCTGGCCCGTCGGGCAGGCGATCGCCGAACCACTGGCACTGCACACCGAGTTGACCGCGGCGCAGCGCACCGCCCGCGTTGATGAACTCCTCGAACAGGTGCAGCTGTCGCGTTCCCTGCGCAACCGCTATCCACATCAGCTTTCCGGCGGGCAACGCCAGCGCGTCGGCATCGCCCGCGCGCTGGCGCTGAACCCCGCGCTGGTGATCGCCGACGAACCGACCTCGGCACTGGACGTCTCCGTTCAGGCCAGGGTTCTGCGTCTGCTGCGCGAACTACAGGCCGCGCACGGCTTCGCCTGTCTGTTCATCAGTCACAACCTGGCCGTCGTCGAAGAACTCTCCGATCGGGTCGCGGTGATGCGGTCCGGCCGGCTGGTCGAGTCCGGCCCCACTGAGACGGTGCTGAACAACCCGACCGAGGAGTACACCGCCCGGCTGATCGCCGCGGTTCCGGTGCCGGATCCACCGGAGCAGGCCCGTCGGCGCGAATTACGACTGGCCCGTGCCGCGAGTGAGTAGCTGCCGGGCTCGCAACATCACACAGCGCCCGGCAACAATCGAACCTTGCCCCCGGGCAGTAGGTCGGCGATCGGGCGCCGGCCACAGGACTGTGACCTGTTGGACGACATGACAGCCCGGGTCGAGGAGTTCACGTTGTTGGCTGTCGAGGTTTTGGGGGATAGGCCGCCCGAGGTTGCGTTGCGGCTGCCCTGCCCGTCGTGTGACAAGAGATCCGTCTACAGGTCGTCATCGGGGGAACGTGTCCGAAGCAGTGCCCTACGGGTGTCCGAAGCCGATGCCCGGTGTCTCGCCTGTAACGCGTGGTGGGAACCGGCGAAGCTTGAGTTTCTGGCCAAGCTGATCGGCCTGCCCGCGCTACCGGGAGTGACCTGACAACCGGCTCGTAAGTTCGGCTGGTTACGTCTTGCAACCCGTGTCCGTCACCGTGCCATTCGGACAGGTGGTCTGATACCAAATCGCCCCATTCAGTTTCGCGCTGGTCAGGCTCGCGTTGGTCAGGTTTGCGTTGGTCAGGTTTGCGTTGGTCAGGTTCGCGGAGATCAGGATCGCGTCGGTCAGGTTCGCGCGGGTCAGGATCGCGCGGGTCAGGATCGCGGAGATCAGGCTCGCGCTGGACAGTTTCGCGTCGGTTAGGTTTACGTTGGACAGGTTCGCTTCTTTGACCGACGCGTCGGTCAGATAGGCGCCGGTCAGGTTCGAGTCGGCCAGGTTCGCGTCGTTCAGGTTCGCGTCGGTGAAGTTTGCGTAGCTGAAGTTCACTTTTTGTGCGTAGATCATGGTTAGGTCTTGACCTGAAAAGTCCTGACCTGAGCAGTTGCCGGTGGATACGCACGACGGTGTTGCGCCCACTCGGATGCCGACTATTGACAGCGCGGTAGCTCGTACCGATACCAATCCCTGGTGGAGGAAGTCTCTGACCGGGCTGGCGGG
>DAIPYT010000095.1:0-11388 GCA_036782595.1 Mycobacterium sp.
TCACCGAGGTCACGTTGCGTCTGCTGCCACCCCAGCACGTCGGGGCCACGGTGGTCGCCACCTTCGACTCGGTGGAGGCTGCCGCCAGTTCGGTGGTCACCATCACCGGCCGGATCCGGCCGTCGATGCTGGAATTCATGGACTCGGCATCGATCAACGCCGTCGAGGACAAACTGAAGATGGGCCTGGACCGGGGTGCGGCGGCCTTGATGATCGCCGCCTCCGACGACCGCGGCCCCGCCGGGGCCCAGGACGCCGAGTTCATGGCCAGGACGTTCACCGAAGCCGGTGCGACGGAATGTTTTTCGACGGACGACCCGGTGGAGGGCGAGGCCTTCGTCGCCGCGCGACGCTACGCCATCATCGCCGTCGAGGACAAGGGTTCACTGATGCTCGAGGACGTCGGGGTGCCGCTGCCCAGGCTGGCCGACCTGGTCGGCGGAGTGGCCAAGATCGCCGCCGAGGCCGACCTGACCATCGCGGTGGTGGCGCACGCCGGGGACGGCAACACCCACCCGCTGATCGTTTACGACCCCTCCGACCCCGCCATGACGGCCCGCGCCGAGAAGGCGTTCGGCGACATCATGGATCTGGCGATAAGCCTGGGCGGCACCATCACCGGAGAGCACGGGGTGGGCCGGCTCAAGAAGCCTTGGCTGGCTGGGCAGATCGGCCCCGAGGCGATGGAACTCAACCGTCGCATCAAGGCGGCTTTGGACCCGGACGGGATTCTCAACCCCGGCGCGGTGATCTGATCGGGGCAGCAATGGTGAATCTTCACACCCAGCCGTGGTCGTGGACGCTCGACCGGATGCCCGAGGGCCTGGTCCTGATAGTGGTCTGCGGATCCGTGGGGCTCTACGACAGGACGATCGTGCTGAGCCCGGACGAAGCCATGGCGTTTGAGCACGGGGGCCCGGCGGCTCTTGAACCGCTCGTGGAGGCGATCCGCAACGACGTCACCGCGGCGGAATTCGGCGACCGATACCGTCGCGATCTGGAACCGTGGGACCACCAGGCGTGAATGACCCCCAACTCGCCGCACTGCTGGAAAGCACGGCGCAGTCGTCACAGCGACTGCGTTTCGCGATGGGGCTCGTCGCCATTGCCTGCGTGCTGATTGCCGTCGGCATCGCTTCGGACGGCGAGGTCTGGCACAGCGGCCCGGGATGGCGCATCGCCGCCACTGCGGGCGTTTGCACCTTCGGCGCCATCGCCGCCCTGTCCGTCTACAGCGCGTTCTGGCGTCAGCCCCGCCATATCGCGCTACTTCGGGATCTGCTGTCTGAACACCCCCAACAGATCCGGTCAATCAGCGTTCGGGTGGCCGGTGCCGTGCCCGTCGCATCATGGTCACCCGACAACGGGTCGAGCAGCCGAGGACTGCACATCGTCATCCGGGCCGACTCCGGTGCGACCTGGATTCTGCCGGTCTCGCGTCCGCAGGCTTCAGACGTGGTGGCGGCACTCGCGCACCGTTGTCCACACGCCGTCATCGAATCCTAGGAGCGCACCCGGGTGAAACGGTGCAGCACCCACGCCACCGGGATGCTCAACGCCATGGTGACGATCAACAAGCCCGCGGTGTTACCGGTGTAGACCGTCCAATGCAGGACTTCGGTCATCGCGACTTCCATGAGCACCAGATGCACCAGGAAGATCTCGTAGGAGATCTCGCCAAGCCACACCACGGGCCTGCTCGCCAACAGCCTTGAGTACCAACCGGAATCGCCGAGCGCCAGTGGCGCAACCAGCAGGGTGGCGATCGCCGCGTAGAACACCATCTTGACCAGTGCCTGCGCCAGACCGTTCGGAGAGGTCTGCGGTTCACCGCCGATCGGGGTGCAGACGATCGCGTAACAGATCAGCGCCAAAGGCACCGCGACGAACCAGTAAACCCTCACCCCCATGGCGGCCAGCACGGTCAGCGCCATGCCCCCGACGAACCACGCCAGATAGCCGGGCAGCCACAGCTTGGCCCCGTCAGGAAGGAAATCGGTGGTGTGCACCAGCACCATCCATGCCGGGCTGAGCAGAAACAGCCCACCGAGGCCGGTCAGCAGCAACCGGGGTCGCCACTGACGCCGGCACAGCATGACCATCAACAGGTAGGCCAGCGCGGGCAGTGCGACATAGAACGCGACCTCGACCGCCAGACTCCACATTTGGGTGAGTCCCTGGTGCAGCAGCGCGAATCCGTAGTTGTCGGTGTAGATCTGGGTCAGCGTCAGATTGCGGAACAGCCCCCACCACGTGTGGCCGGGGTTGGGGCCGCCGTCACGGAAGTGATAGATCAGATACGCCGCCAGAACGGTCACCACATAAGCGGGAACGATGCGCCGAAATCGGTTGCGCGCGTATCGCTTCAGCGATGGACCGGCAGTTCCGGAGGCCGCCGCCTTCACCCACGGCCCGAACAGCAGGTACCCGGAGAGCGCGAAGAAGATCGGCACCCCGATCTCCATCCGGGAGTAGAACAGTCCTACGAATCCGTGGGTGTACTTGCCGGTGGTGTAGGCGGCGTGGGTGGCCACCACCAGCAGAGCGGCCAACGCCCGGATACCGGTGAGCGAGGGCACCCGGCCTGACCCGGGAGCGGTCATGGCTCTTTGCGGCGCGGCTTTCCGCCGGAGAACCGGGGTGCCGGGGCACGGCTGCGGTCGGGCTTGAGGTCGATGAGCACACCGGAGATCCGGGTGTTCCCAAGCTTCTGCCAGGTCTCCTTGGAGAGCTTTGCGGGCAACTCGACCAGTGAGAAGTCGCTCTTGATGGTGATGTGCCCGAAGTCGCTGCGGTGCAGTCCGCCTTCGTTGGCGATCGCTCCGACGATCGAACCCGGTCCCACCTTGTGCCTCTTGCCGACCGCGATGCGGTAGGTGGCGAGATCGTCTCGCACCTTCCGGGGCGCGCGCTCGCGCTCCTCACGCTCGGGCCGTTCCTTGCGCTTCTCCGGTGGCGGCTCGGTCATCAGGAACTCCGCGCCGTCACGGCTGAGCACCGCCAACGCCGCGGCGATATCGGCCATCGGCACATCGTTGTCGCGCTCGTAGCCTTCGACGAGCCGGCGGAAGGTGTCGAAGCCGGGCGCGCTGAGGGCCTCGGTGATCGAATCGCGGAACTTCTCCACCCGCTGGGCGTTGACGTCCTCCACCGAGGGCAGCGCAACTTCGGTCACCGGCTGACGGGTGACCTTCTCGATGCTCTTGAGCAGGTGGCGTTCCCGCGGCGAGACGAACAGCAGTGCCGTTCCGGAGCGTCCGGCCCGGCCGGTTCGGCCGATCCGGTGCACGTAGGACTCCGGGTCGTGCGGGATGTCGTAATTCAGCACGTGGGAAATGCGTTCGACATCAAGGCCTCTGGCCGCGACATCGGTGGCCACCAGAATGTCGATACTGCCGCTCTTGAGCGCGGCGATGGTGCGCTCCCGGACCGCCTGTGGCACATCGCCGTTGATCGCAGCCGCGGAAAACCCACGCGCGCGGAGCTTTTCGGCCACCTCTTCGGTGGCCTGCTTGGTGCGTACGAATACGATCATCGCCTCGAAGTCCTCGACCTCGAGGATCCTCGTCAGCGCATCCATCTTGCGTGGCCCGGCGACCTGGATGTAGCGCTGGGTGATGTTCTCGGCGGTGGCCGTCTTGGACTTGACCGCCACCTCCACCGGATCGTGCAGATACTTTCCGGTGATCCGGCGGATCGCCGGCGGCATGGTGGCCGAGAACAACGCCACCTGCTTGTATTCGGGTGTGTCGGCGAGGATGCGTTCGACGTCCTCGGCGAACCCCATCTGCAGCATCTCGTCGGCCTCGTCGAGCACCAGGTAATCCAGGTGCGAGAGATCCAGCGTTCCGCGTTCGAGGTGGTCGATCACCCGGCCCGGGGTTCCGACGACCACCTGGGCTCCACGCCGCAGGCCGGCCAGTTGCACGGTGTAGGACTGGCCGCCGTAGATCGGCAGCACGGTGATGTGAGGCAGGTGCGCCGCATAGCGGCCGAACGCCTCGGCGACCTGAAGCGCCAACTCGCGGGTGGGTGCCAGTACCAGGGCCTGCGTCTGCTTGCTGGCGGTGTCGATCCGGGACAGGATCGGGATGGCGAACGCGGCGGTCTTGCCGGTGCCGGTCTGGGCCAGGCCTACGACGTCGGTGCCCGCCATCAACGCCGGGATGGTGGCGGCCTGGATGGCCGACGGGGTCTCATATCCCACGTCGAGGACCGCCTTGAGCACTGCGGGGTGAATCTGCAGGTCTTCGAAGGTTGCGGCGGGGGTGTGGGCGTCGCCCTGCGGGGGTGTCATTGCGTTGTGAGTCTAGTGGCAATGCGCGTCGCACCCCGGTGGGACGGCGCGACGCCGGTACCGTGCTGCGGTGTGAGAAATCGGCTGGCTGTTGCTGTGGTGTGCGTGGTCGCCGCCGCCGGCCTGACTGCATGCGGGTCCGGTGACTCCACGGTGTCCAAGACGCCGTTGCCCTCCACCACGAACCCGGTCACCTCGGAGTCCGCCGCCCCGCCGCCGCCTCCCGCTCCCCCCGGCCCGGATCCGTGCGCGGTGAACCTGGCCGCACCGGCGATCGCCAAGGCGGTTTCCGAATTGCCCCGCGACCCGCGCAGCCAGCAAGGCTGGAAAGCCGAGCCGGTGGCCGGCAACTACAACGAGTGCGCCCAGTTGTCGGCGGTGATCGTCGCGGCCAACACCAACGCAGCCAATCCCAACACCCGCGCGGTGATGTTCCACCTCGGCAAGTACATCCCCACCGGCGTCCCGGACACTTACGGGTTCAACGGAATTGACGGAAACCAAAGCACCGGAGACACCGTGGCCCTGACATTCGCCGGCGGGATGGGGCTGCAGAGCGTGGTGAGATTCCGGTGGAACGGCAACGGCGTGGAACTGATCGGCAACACGCGATGAACCGCGGCACGGTCGAGTTCACTATCTTCGGATAATGGACACCACAGCCGCGCTGGGAGAACATCACGAACCCCGGTGGGCGATCGGCGCTCCGATCGTGGCCCTGGCGGTCCTGCTCGCAACCTGGATCAACCACGAACATCCGCTGATCCTGGCCGTCATCGCCGTCTGCCTGGCCGCGGCGGTGCTGTCGGCCGTCCACCACGCCGAGGTGGTGGCCCTGCGCGTCGGGGAACCGCTCGGCTCGCTGGTGCTGGCGGTGGCCGTCACCGTGATCGAGGTCGGCCTGATCGTCATGCTCATGGTCGGCGGCGGCCCCGGTGCTTCCACCTACGCCCGCGACACGGTCTTCGCCGCGGTGATGATCACCCTCAACGGCATCGTCGGCATCAGCCTGCTGGTCGGCGCCGTGCGGCACCGCCTGGTGTCGTTCAACGCCTCCGGTTCCGGCTCCGCGCTGGCTACCGTGATCGCACTTGCCGGGGTCTGCCTGGTGCTGCCCGGCTTCACCGTCAGCGCCGACGGCCTGCAGTACTCGACATCCCAACTCGCGTTCGCGGCGATCGCCTCGTTGATCATCTACGGCGGTTTCGTGTTCACCCAGACCGTGCGGCATCGCGACTTCTTCCTGCCGGTCGCCGCCGATCAACACGGACGGGTGACCGGCCTGCTGGACGCCGACGGCGACGGACACGCCGACCCACCCTCCCGTCGCACGGCCGGGATCAGTCTGGCCCTGCTACTGGTCGCGTTGGTGGCGGTGGTGGGTCTGGCCAAACTGCTCTCCCCCACCATCGAGGACATCGTCACCGGCCTGGGTCTGCCCTATCCGGTCGTGGGTGTGGTGATCGCGCTGCTGGTGCTGGCACCGGAGACCATCGCCGCGGTGCGCAACGCCGCACGCAACCACGTCCAGACCAGCCTCAACCTGGCCTACGGGTCGGCGACGGCGTCGATAGGCCTGACCATCCCGACCATCGCGATCGCCATGATCTGGTTACCGGGACCGCTGACACTCGGCCTGGAACCGACCCAGATCGTGCTGCTGACGCTGTCGGTGGCCGTCTCGGTGTTGACCCTCGCAGAAGGCCGCGCGCTGCTGACCCAGGGCATGGTGCATCTGGTGCTGCTGGCCACCTTCCTGTTCCTGTCCGCGAACCCATGACCCTCGACCACCTGGCCGCCATCGTCGGACCCGCCCACCTCAGCACCGACCCCGACGTGCTGGCCGGACGAAGTGTGGACTGGACCGGCCGCTACCGCGGCAGCGCCAGCGTGCTGGTTCGGCCGGGCAACGCCGATGAGGTCGCCGCCGTACTGGCGGCCTGCCGGGAGTCCGGTGCCTATGTCACCGTGCAGGGCGGGCGCACCTCACTGGTGGCCGGCACAGTTCCCGAACACGACGACGTACTGCTGTCCACCGAGCGGCTCACCGAGATCGGCGAGGTGCAGACACGGGAACGTCAGGTGCGGGTCGGCGCCGGCGTGACTCTGGCCGACGTGCAACGGACTGCCGCCGCTGCGAATCTGCTGTTCGGAGTCGACCTGGCCGCACGCGAATCGGCCACCGTCGGCGGGATGGCGGCGACCAATGCCGGCGGTCTGCGCACCGTGCGGTACGGGACCATGCGCGATCAGGTGCACGGATTGGAGGTCGCTCTGCCCGACGGGTCGGTGGTCCGCCGGCGCCCGCAGGTCCGCTTGGACAACACCGGGTATGACCTGGCGTCGCTGTTCGTCGGCGCTGAGGGCACCCTCGGGGTGATCACCGCGCTGGATCTGCGACTGCACCCGATTCCCGCCCGCAGGGTGACGGCGGTGTGCGGATTCGCCGATCTTGACGCACTTGTCGCCACCGGCCGCGAACTACGCGATATCGACACGGTCTGCGCCCTGGAGGTCATCGACGGCCGAGGTGCGCGGTTGGCCGCCGAGCACCTAGACCAGGCCGCACCGGTGCCGGGCGACTGGCTGCTGCTGGTGGAACTGGCCGGCGACGACGATCCCACCGACCGGTTGGCGTCCGCCCTGGCGCAGGCACCGATGTGCGGACCGCCGGCGGTAGGTGTGGACCCAATCTCCCAACACCGGCTCTGGCAGCTCCGCGAATCGATGGCCGAGGTGATGGGAGTCTTCGGGCCACCAGTGAAATTTGATGTTTCGCTTCCACTTTCGGCCATAGCAGGCTTCGCAGCCGCGGCCGCTTCTCTGATCGCACGGTATGCCCCCGAGGCCACTCCGGTGCTGTTCGGCCATATCGGGGAGGGCAATCTGCATCTCAACGTGGTGCGCTGCGGGCCCGACGAGGAGGCAGCGCTGTACGAACCGATGTTGGGACTCATCGCGACCCACGGCGGCAACGTCAGTTCCGAGCACGGAGTGGGCAGCCGCAAACGCGCCTATCTGGGTATGTCCCGCCGGCCTGAGGACATCGCGCTCATGCGCACCATCAAGGCGGCACTCGACCCGACCGGCTACCTCAACCCGGCCGTGCTGTTCGACTGATCCGTGCCGTTCGACTGAGTCCTAGCACGCAGAACCTGCTGCCGCGTCGGACCGATCAGGAAGATCGCGGCGAGGACACCGAACAACGCGGCGAACGCGGGCAGCAGCATCGACTGCGACATCGCCTGGGCGAACGGCTCTTTCAGAAACGGCGGGAGGTTCATCACATCGGACTCCCCCCGCGGCGCCGATCCGTCTGCGCCGGAGGGCATTTCGGCGGTGATACGCGACGACATGAAGGCCGCCATGCTGGCGCTACCCAGGACGGAGCCGACCTGCCGGGTGGTGTTGTAGACACCCGAGCCCGCACCGGCCAGCCGGGCCGGAAGATTGCGGGTGGCGGTGGTACCCAATGGCGCCCAGATGAACGCCATCCCCACGCCCATCACGGCCATCGGCAACAGCAGCCGCCAGATCGGGGTGGTCGGGGTCATCTCCACCGACAGCCACAGCAGTGCGATGGCCAGCGTGGAGAAGCCGAACCCGATGATCGGCCGGGGGTGCGCGCGATCCACGATCCGTCCGACGAACGGAGCCAGCACACCGCTGATCACCGCCATCGGAGCGGTGAGCAGTGCCGCGCGGGTGGGGGCGAGCCCGCACACGGTCTGCGCGTAGAACATCACCGGCAGAATCATGGCCGTCACGGCGAAACCGATCACCGCGATCCCGACATTGGCCAGGCTGAAGTCCCGGTCACCGAAGATCTCCAGCGGGATCAGCGGCTCACGCCGGTTCACCGACTGCCAGTAGAGGAAAGCCACCATGAACGCGATCCCGCCGCCGATCATCGCCCAGATCCACGGCCGCCACTGGTATGCCTGGCCCTCCTGAAGGCCGAAGACGATGAGGAACAAGCCGATTCCGGACAACACCACGCCCAGGACATCGAAATCGTGCCGGTGAGTCTCCAGTACCGGAACCAGCCGGGCCGCCAGGAACAGACCGATGATTCCGATCGGGACGTTGACGAAGAAGATCCACGACCAGCCCAGGTTGTCGACAAGAACACCGCCGGCCAACGGGCCCACCAGGGTGGCGACCCCCGCGGTGGCACCCCACATGCTCAGCGCGACCCCGCGCCGCTCCGGCGGGAAGATCCGGGTGATCATCGACAACGTCTGCGGGGTGAGCAGAGCCGCACCGACGCCCTGAACAAGCCGCGCGGCGATCAGCATGTCGACCGACCCCGACAGCCCGCACCACAACGACGCCGCGGTGAACACCGCCAGGCCGGCGATGTAGAGGTTCTTCGGGCCGAACCGGTCACCGAGACGCCCGGCCAGCAGCAGCGGAACCGCGTAGGCGAGCAGATAGGCGCTAGTGACCCAGATGATGCTGTCGTAATCGGTGATGTTCAGTGCCGTCATGATGCTCGGATTGGCCACCGCGACGATCGTCGAGTCGACCAGGATCATGAAGAAACCGACCAGCATGGCCCACAACGCGTTCCACGGGTTGAACGGGTGCCCGGCGGCCGTGGTGGTCGCCGTGGTGGTCATAGCCGCTGATGCTGCCAGCAGATGTGCGGTCGGTTCCGGTGGGGGTGTCGACCGTGGTTAGGTTGAGTCTGACGGGGGTCTAGAACACCAGGGGGATCTATGCACGCCGACCGCTTCCGACATCTCATCGACGCCACCGGACCGTTCGTATCGGTCTACTTCGACGACAGCCACGACACCGCGGATGCGGCGGCTCAGTTGGACGCCCGACTGCGTGACGTCCGTAAGCATCTCGAGGAGGCAGCGGCGGAAGGCAGGGTCGACCCGGCGGTGACCGAGGCGATCGACACCGCGGTGCGGGCCAGCCATCCGCCGGTGGGTCGCAGCGGTCGCGGCGTGATCGCGGCGGGCACCCGCATCGTCTTTGATCAGCACCTGGCGGTACCCCCGGTTTCGACGATCATCCGGGTCTCGGACCTGCCCTACATTCTTCCGGTCGTCGCCCACGGCATACCGCACACCGCCTACCTGCTGGTGGCCGTGGACGGTACCGGTGGCGACATCTCCCTGGTCTCGCTGTCCGACGGCTATCCGGTTCACAAGGCGCACAAGGCCGACGCAGCCGGCTACGGCGGGCCGCAGGGCCGCGTCGAGGAAGCGGTGCGACGCAACCTCCGGCAAGTCGCCGAGCAGCTGACCAAGATGAGCGACGACAGCGGCGCCGACGTGGTGTTCCTCACCGGCGAGGTGGCTTCCCGCGCCGAGCTGCTCGCCGAGTTGCCCGAGCGGGTCGCCGCCAAAGCGGTGCAGCTGCAGGGTGGCGGCCGGACGGCGGGCACCGACCAGGCCGAAGTCGCCCGTGAGATCTCCGAGCAGTTCGCCACCCGGCGGCGGGCGGTTGTCGAGGACGCCGTCGAGCGGTTCCACGCCGGACATGGCGCCGGGCTGGCGGTCGAGGGCCTCGCCGAGGTGATCGCCGCCCTGCGCGACGGCTCCGTCGACACCCTCCTCATCGGCGACATCGGTCAGGGGACCATCGTGGCCGACCACGACCAGTTGATGCTGGCCGGGCCGGACGCGGCGACGGTGTCGAGCCTCGGCGGCTCCCCCGACCGGGTGCTGCCGGCCGATGAAGCCCTTCCGTTGCTGGCAGTTACCTGCGGTGCGGCCATCGTGGCGGCCGACGGGCGACTCAGCCCGGCCGACGGGGTGGCGGCGGTGTTGCGCTATGCCGACCCGAACATCGGCTGACGGGCAACGGGCTGATCGGCCTCCGGCCGAGCGGGGCACTCTGCGGCACGTCCGTTCGTTAGCCTGGCGTGACGCCCCGAAAGCGAGCGGGGCCGGAGAGAAAGGCCTGTGATGAGGCTTCGCCGCAAGCAGACGACGCCGGACAACCTGCCGGCACCGCCCGACGGCTCGGGCAGGTCGGCACAGCCTGAGGATTCCGGCATGCCGGCCAAGCTGCTGTCCCATGTCCTGGAGTCCAGCGCGCGGGTGCAGGCCCCGGCCGTGCGGGCCTACGTCGCACGTCTGCGCCGCGCCAACCCCGATGCAAGTCCCTCCGAGCTCGTCACCAAGCTGGAGAAGCACTATCTGGCTGCGGTGATGGCCAGCGGCGCCGCGGTCGGATCGGCGGCCGCCTTTCCCGGCATCGGAACCCTCGCGGCGCTTTCCGCCGTCGCCGGCGAGACGGTGCTGTTCCTCGAGGCCACCGCCGCCTTCGTGTTGGCCGTCGCCGAGGTGCACGGGATCCCGGTCGAGGACCGCGAGCGGCGGCGCACCCTGGTGCTGGCCGCCTTGGTCGGCGCGGACGGCAACGGCGCGGTCAAGGACCTGCTCGGTGCCAGCCGCACCAGCGGCGCCTGGCTGGCCGAGGCCGAGCTCCTACCGTTGCCGGTGGTGTCCCAGCTCAACTCGCGGATGACCCAGTATTTCGTCAAGAAGTACACGATGAAGCGCGCCGCGATGGCGTTCGGCAAGTTGCTGCCAGTCGGTATCGGGGCCGCGGTCGGTGGCGGCGGCAACCGGATCATGGGCCGCAAGATCGTCGAGAACGCCCGCAGTGCGTTCGGCCCGGCACCCGCACGTTGGCCGGGGGCCCTGCGGGTTCTGCCCGGTATCGACAACGGCGTGGCAGATCGGCCGGCGATCGAGGGCGTCCAGTAGCCCTCGATTTCGCCCCCGCGGGCATGTGCCTGACGCGCTTCGGGAAGACCGCAGACGAGATAGCCTGATGGCGTCACCGGGCACAGAATCGAGGCGAGCGCTTCCGTGAGCAACACGAGTTCACCCTTCGGCCAGAACGAGTGGCTGGTCGAGGAGATGTACCGAAAGTTCCGCGACGACCCCTCGTCGGTGGATCCGAGTTGGCACGAGTTCCTGGTCGACTACCACCCCGGGTCGGGCACACCGCCGAGGCCCTCGGCCCCGGGTAACGGTCAGCCCGCAGCACCGGCACCGGCCCCGGCACCCACGCCTGCCCCGGCTCCGGCCCCCGCACCGCCGCCGGCCACAGCACCCGCACCC
>DAIPYT010000096.1:0-6949 GCA_036782595.1 Mycobacterium sp.
TTGTCGGCGTCGGCGTGCGGCTCGTCCCGGGTGTTGATGATGCCGCGCTTGAGGGTGGTCTCCAGCCCGACTTCAACCTCGATGTAGTCGGCGCGCTGCGAGAGCTGGAACCCCGGCTCGTCCCCGGACGGACCGATCCCCACCCGGCCCGACCCCGTGACGACTTGGCGGGACACCATGAATGGCGTCAACCCGGAGATGACAGCGGAAAACGGTGTCTGGCGGCTCATCAGGTAGTTCTCATGGGTGCCGTACGAGGCGCCCTTGCCGTCCACGTTGTTCTTGTACAGCTGCAGTTTGGCCGCGCCGGGCACGCTGGCGACATGCCGGGCGGCGGCCTCCATCACCCGCTCACCGGCTTTGTCCCAGATCACCGCGTCCAGTGGGTCGGTGACCTCCGGCGCGGAGTACTCCGGATGGGCGTGGTCGACGTAGAGGCGGGCACCGTTGGTCAGGATCATGTTGGCCGCGCCGACCTCGTCGGCGTCCACCACCGGCGGCGGCCCGGAGGCCCGGCTGAGATCGAAGCCGCGGGCATCCCGCAGCGGTGACTCCACCTCGTAATCCCAACGGGTGCGCTTGGCCCGCTGAATGCCGGCGGCGGCGGCGTAGGCCAGAACTGCCTGGGTCGAGGTCAGGATCGGGTTGGCGGTCGGATCCGAGGGTGATGAGATGCCGTATTCCACCTCGGTACCGATGATCCGCTGCATGTCGACAGCCTAGTGCGACGGTGCGACGCCGTGCCTGTCGACCACCGCCGGATCCCAGCGACGCGGCCCGGGCACCGCTAGGGTGACCACACGATGAACCGACCCGACGTCGCGGTGGACACCTTCGCCGCCGACCGCTGGTTCCTCAGCCGGGGCCTGCCGGCGGTGGTGCGCCGCTCGGCATTGCTGCGACGGGTGTGGAGTCGCTCGGCCCCCGCGCTGGCCGCCCTGGCGGTCATCGCGGCGAATTCGCTTCTCATCGTGGCCATCTCCAAGGAACACACGGTCGACATCGCCGGGCGTCCCGACCTGCGCGAGGGCTTCGTGCTGGCCCTGGTGGCGGTTGTCCTGCCCGTCGCGGCGACCACGGGCTGGCTGGTCTCCCGGGTCGAATCCCCGGCCCGGCGGTCGGGGGTGTCCATCCTGGCGATGGCGGTGATCGCTGCAGGTGCGTTGTTCGGTGGCCCCAGCCCGCGCACCATGGTGAACGTCACCCTCTTCGCCGGCGCGGTCGCGGCGATCCTGGTGCTGACCGCAACGGGTGCCGGGGCTGTGCTCGGCTGGGCCGCCGAGTTGACCGTGTCCAACCTCGCCCTCGCCGCAGGAATGTTCGTCCGGGCACTGCCGGTGGTGCTGCTGACCTTCCTGGTGTTCTTCAACACCTACGTCTGGCTGATGACGTCGCTGATCAGTCGCCCCCGCCTGCTGCTGGGTATCGGCTTTCTGATCCTGGTGGCGGGGAGTTTTCTGGTGACCACCACGTTGGAGCAGGTGCGGCCGCTGCTCGCAGAGCCCGTGTTCCCCGCCGACGATGCCGCCGAGGACGCCGACCTGTCTGCGACTCCGTTCAGCCGGATCCCCGATCCACAGCGCGCCGACCCGCTGGCGCTGCCCGAGCGGATCAATGCGGTGTTCGTGGTGGCGGCCACCCAGCTCGCGCACGTGTTCACCGTGGCGGCCATGACCGGTGCGGTGTTCTTCGTGCTAGGGATGATCCTGGTCAGCCCGCCGGTTCTGGATGCCTGGACCCGGGGCAACGGCAGACCGGACGGCGAGCTGCTCGGCATGACGCTGCCGATCCCCGACGCTCTGATACAGACCACGATGCTACTCACCGCCATCACGTTCATGTACCTGTCGGCCAAGGCGGTGACCGACGCTCAGTACCGGGCGCAGTTCCTCGACCCGATGCTGGAGAATCTGCGAGTGACACTGCGCGCCCGGGCCCGTTACCGGTCTGTGCGCCCCGACGCCTGAGGATGGGATCCGGTATGGCTGACAACCCGGCCGACGATGTATTCGGCAAACGCTACGGCGAGGTGCTGCTGATTCGGATGGGCGAATCCGGCCCGGAAGCAACTGTCTACAACACCTTTCCGCTGAACGACTGCCCCGCCGAACTCTGGGACGCCCTGGATGCCGAGGCCCTCGCCAAGGAGAACGGCGCGGCCGCCGCATTGCTCAACGGACCGCGGTACTGGCTGATGAG
Organism: Mycobacterium sp.; assembly: GCA_036782595.1. GTDB lineage: Bacteria > Actinomycetota > Actinomycetes > Mycobacteriales > Mycobacteriaceae > Mycobacterium. The sequence goes on from DAIPYT010000096.1 coordinate 2,200, forward strand.
CCAGATTCACAAACGCGCCGGTGATCCGCAGCCGACCCGCAGTTTCGGCGGTATCGAGATGATCGCGCAGGCGACGGTGAAATTGTCGTCGACCAATCCGCAGCCCTACAGCGTGAACAAGGTCGACCGCCGTGCGGTGTTCACCTTCGAAGCGGGACGCCCGGTGTTCGAACTCGTCGACGCCGAGAACCGGCGCTGGGTGATGCAGACATACAGCCAGGTCGCCGATAAGACCCTGGGTCTCGACGACCTGCCCGGCCTGGGCCCGCGTCTGCACCTGCCGGACGGCTGGCGCTACGAAACCCGAACGCTCACAGAGCCTTTGCTGGTGGACACCAGCGACACCGTGGCCCACGTCCTACAGGACGACCTGACCAACTCCTATTCGTTGACGTCTTAGCTGACGTCTTAGCTGACGTCTTGGCTGGCCCCGAGTTAGAGGTACTGCCCCAGGTTGGACTCGGTGTCAATGGCCCGGCTTGCGCTCGAACTCTTTCCGGTGACCAGGGTGCGGATGTAGACGATCCGCTCGCCCTTCTTGCCCGAGATCCGCGCCCAGTCATCGGGATTGGTGGTGTTGGGCAGATCCTCGTTCTCGGCGAACTCGTCGATGATCGAGTCGAGCAGATGCTGGATGCGCAGGCCGTGCTGTCCACTGTCCAGCACCGACTTGATCGCGTACTTCTTGGAACGGTCCACGACGTTCTGGATCATCGCCCCGGAGTTGAAGTCCTTGAAGTACATGACCTCCTTGTCACCGTTGGCGTAGGTGACCTCAAGGAACCGGTTGTCGTCGATTTCGGCGTACATCCGGTCGACGACCTTCTCGATCATCGCCTTGATGCAGGCTCTGCGGTCGCCGCCGAACTCCGCCAGATCATCGGCGTTGATGGGCAGGTTCTCGGTGAGGTACTTGCTGAAGATGTCCTGGGCGGCCTCGGCATCGGGACGCTCGATCTTGATCTTCACGTCCAACCGGCCGGGCCGCAGTATCGCCGGGTCGATCATGTCCTCGCGGTTGGAGGCGCCGATCACGATGACGTTCTCCAGGCCCTCGACACCGTCGATCTCACTGAGCAACTGCGGGACGACGGTGGTTTCGACGTCGGAGCTCACACCGGTGCCGCGGGTGCGGAAGATTGAGTCCATCTCGTCGAAGAACACGATCACCGGAGTGCCCTCGGACGCCTTCTCGCGAGCCCGCTGGAAGATCAGCCGGATGTGGCGCTCGGTCTCGCCGACGAACTTGTTGAGCAGTTCAGGACCTTTGATGTTGAGGAAGTAGGACTTGGCCTCGCGGGCGTCGTCGCCGCGAACCTCGGCCATCTTCTTGGCCAGCGAGTTGGCCACGGCTTTGGCGATCAGCGTCTTACCGCACCCCGGAGGGCCGTAGAGCAGCACACCTTTGGGTGGGCGCAGCGAATACTCCCGGTAAAGCTCCTTGTGCAGGAACGGCAGTTCCACCGCGTCGCGGATCTGCTCGATCTGGCGGGTCAGGCCGCCGATGTCGCTGTAGGCGACGTCGGGCACCTCCTCGAGCACGAGGTCCTCGACCTCTGCCTTGGGGATTCGTTCGTAGGCATAGCCGGCCTTGGTGTCGACCAGCAGCGAATCACCGGGGCGCAGCTTGCGTGGGCGCTGATCATCGTCCAGGCTGGCCGCCACTTCGGGGTCCATATTCTCGGCGGCTACCAGCGGTTCGGCCAGCCAGACGATCCGCTCCTCGTCGGCGTGGCCGATCACCAATGCGCGATGTCCGTCGGCGAGCACCTCACGCAGGGTGCTGATCTCCCCGACCGCCTCGAACGTGCCGGCCTCCACGACGGTCAGGGCCTCGTTGAGCCGGACCGTCTGGCCCTTCTTGAGTTCGTGGACGTCGATGTTGGGCGAGCAGGTCAGCCGCATCTTGCGTCCCGATGTGAACACGTCGACCGTGTCGTCCTCGTGGGCGTCGAGGAACACGCCGTAGCCACTCGGCGGCTGGCCCAGCCGGTCGACCTCCTCGCGCAGCGCCAGAAGCTGCTGGCGGGCGTCCTTGAGAGTGTCCATCAGCTTGGCGTTGCGCGCCCCCAGGGAGTCGATCCGGGCTTCCAGCTGCTGGACCTCGCGGGAGCGCTGGCCGCCGCTGACGCTCTTGAGCTGTTCGCGGAGGATCGCGGCCTCACGGCGCAGGTGCTCCAACTCGGCGGCATCGCCTTCGTCGGCACTGTCATACGCGCCAGACCCATCAGAGGAACGGTGTGACTCGGTCATATACGGCTCCTTCCGCGCACCTCACGTGGTGCGGTGGGTACCCCAACGCTACCGGCGATTGAACCTTCGTGGGCGATCCGACAATTTCGACACTCTGACATCGCTGTTAACCTTCAAGGAGACTGTATGCAGATGAAAGGACAGTCGTGACCGCAAAACTCATCGCCACGTGCATGGCCTCCGCCGCAATCGCCGGTGGAGCAGCCGCAGCCGTGACGGCAGTGGTATCGATCACGCCGATTGCTTCTCCCCCCGCCGCGTCTCCCGCCGTTGCGCCGATGGTGTTCGGCGCCCAGATCTTCCCGGATGTGCCGCTGGATCCGGCCGCCGATGTGCCTGACGCCGACCAACTCAACGGGGTGCTCTACGGCCTGGCTGATCCGAATGTGCCGTTTGCCAACAAGAGCTATCTGGTGGAAGGCGGAATCGGCCGCATCGAGGCCAGAACCGCCGACGCCCTGATGCGCAGCGCGGTGGCCAAAGGCCAGGTGCCGTTGAATTTCACCGTCGGCGACATCACGCCGGTGGGTCCGGGCGCGGCCAGTGCCACGGTGACCGCCGCGGGGCCCTCGATGCCACCGACCACCCAGAGCGTCACCTTCGTCGATCAGGGCGGCTGGAAGCTGTCGCGTTCCTCGGCGAGCACGGTACTTTCGATCTTCGGCAGCTAGCCCGACCGCTCAATGCCCCCGCTGTGACCTGATGTGGATCGGGTGGCTTGAGTTCGACATTCTGCTCGGCGACGTCCGCTCGCTGAAGGAGAAGCGTTCGGTGGTGCGGCCGATCGTTGCCGAGTTGCAGCGCCGATTTGCCTTATCTGCGGCGGAGACCGGCTCGCTGGACCTGCATCGCCGGGCCGGGATAGGGGTCGCGGTGGTAGCCGCAGACCGGGCGCATCTTGTGGAGGTGCTCGACGCCGCAGAGCGACTGGTGGCAGCCCGGCCCGAGATCGAATTGCTCTCGGCGCGAAGGGATTTACGCCGCAGTGACGATGACTAACCGACGGGCGCGCGGCCCTTCTTCCGCAGCGGTGTGGGCGTGACCGTGCCGGGCGCCAGACGGCGTGCGGAGATGAGGAAGGCGGTATGGCCGCGCATATTGTGCTGGGGGCGTACCGCCAGCCCGACGACGTTCCAGCCGCGCTGCATGGTCTCCCAGGACCTCGGCTCAGTCCAGCACTGTTGCTCGCGCAATGCCTCCACCGTCTTGGACAACTGCGTCACGGTGGCGACGTAGATGACCAGGACACCGCCGGGCACGAGCATCCGCGCGACGGCATCGAGCACCTCCCACGGCGAAAGCATGTCCAGCACCACTCGATCCACCGAGCCTTCGGCGAGGTCGGCCTGCGCGACGTCGCCGATCACCAGGTCCCAGGTGTCGGGGGCCTGCCCGAAGAAGGTATCCACATTGCGTCGGGCGTGTTCGGCATGGTCATCGCGCAGCTCGTAGGAGATCACCTGTCCGGCCGGGCCGACGGCACGCAGCAGCGAACAGGTCAGCGCACCCGAACCGGCGCCCGCCTCCAGCACCCGAGCACCGGGAAAGATGTCGCCCTCGTGGATGATCTGCGCGGCATCCTTGGGATAGATCACCTGGGCGCCGCGCGGCATGGACATCACGTAGTCGATCAGGAGTGGGCGCAGCACCAGGAAGGCGTCACCGTTGGTCGCCTTGACCACACTGCCCTCCGGCGAACCGATCACCGAGTCGTGGGCGACGATGCCGCGATGGGTGTGGAACTCACCACCGGGCTTGAGGATCATCGTGTAGTGCCGGCCCTTGGCGTCGGTCAGCTGCACACGGTCGCCGATGGAGAAAGGACCGGTCCTGCGGGGGACGTCCGGCTGGTCGGTCACAGCCGTCAGCCTGCCATACCGGTCAGGCCCCGTTGCACACCCCGGAACCGCGGATCGCGTCGCCGTAGACCTTCATCGTGGCGTTGTTGGCGTTGATCACACCCGATGGCAGCTGCCGGGCGATCTTGTCGCTGAGCTGGGTCAGCTGAAACCAGAGGCGGAAGAACGAGTCTCCGTGAAAGAGCGGCGAATACTGGCTCTGGTCCGGATAGTTGGTGATGTAGAGGGTGTGCACCCGCGGGTCGAGGAACGCCGCCGACTGATCGATGTTGGCCTTCAACACACTTGCGGCGCCCTGCACGTTGTTTCCGGAGTCGAGGCCCCATGAGTCGAAGTTGTCGTGCAGCGCACGCTGGAAGCCCCAAGACTGCGCGCTCAATGCGTCGTACTGAGCGTTGAACCACTGGCAGGAGTCGCGCTCGGCGTCGACCATCTGCGGAGTAACCCGGCTCTGCCACAGGTTGTACGGGAAGACGCTGTAGTTCGGTGACCAACCGGACGGATAGGGCACGAAGACGGGTAGCGACGCGTCGTCGGCGTGAGCGGGACCGGCCACCGTCGCGGCCACAGCCAGGACGGCACACCCCACCACGGTTCCGACCCGCCTGAGTGCCCGCCTGAGTGCCCGCCTGAGTGCC
>DAIPYT010000096.1:7049-11302 GCA_036782595.1 Mycobacterium sp.
CCCCACCACGGTTCCGACCCGCCTGAGTGCCCGCCTGAGTGCCCGCCTGAGTGCCACTGTCGTGAGGGCGATCATCCGACGATTATGTTCAACCGGCCGGGTTCACTATGCGGAATCAGCAATTCGGGTTCACAGCAAGCTGGTGGCGAAGGCAACCGATAGACCGGCGACGGCGGCGAACACGTCCTCGGCGATCGCGATCGGCCGATCGCGACCACCGTTGGCCGCAACCAGGCGGATCCGGGCCGCGTAGCCAACGACGGTACCGATCACCGCGCCGATCAGTCCCGCACCGAGGCTGCCCCAGCGATATCCCCACGCGGTACCCAGTACCGCTCCGGCGAACGCGCCGGTCGCCAACCGGACCAGGAACTGCGGCGCGCTCTTGCGGCTGGGCAGCGTCGGCATCTTGTCGCTGATCAGTTCGGCCACCGCGATGACGGTCAGCACGGCAACCGTGGCCCAGTGCCCCATCCAGGAGGCCCAGGTGCCGTCCAGATTGATCCAGTGCAGGAACGCCGCCCAGGCCACCACGGCCGGTGCGGTGAAGGCACGCAGGCCGGCGACGACGCCGATCAGCAGAGCCAGCAGCAAGACGAGCGCGTGGGTCACGGCTTCCTCCCTATAGACAAGTCATCGGACGCTAGCACGGCACCAGGGTGCGGCCCGGCGTCTCAGAAGCGGCAGAACCTCACGTCGGAGGCCAGGATCGCCTTGGCGCCGATCCCGGCGAGCTGGTCCATGATGGCGTTGACATCACGCCGCGGCACCAGCGCGCGGACCGCCACCCATTCCGGGTCCGCCAACGGTGCGATCGTCGGAGACTCCAGACCGGGAGTGATCGCGGTGGCGCGCTCGACGAGATGGCGTGGGCAGTCGTAGTCCAGCATCAGGTATTGCTGTCCGAACACCACGCCCTGCACCCGGGCTGCCAACTGATCTCTGGCGGCGTCCCTGCTGGCGTCGGCTATGCCCTCCCCCGAGCCGTCGCGTTCGATCAGAACCGCCTCGGAATCGCACAGCGACTCCCCGAATGCCGACAGGTGATGCATGTTCAGCGTCCGTCCGGATCCGACGACGTCGGCGATAGCGTCGGCGAGCCCGAGTTGCACCGATATCTCCACCGCTCCGTCGAGCCGGATCACGGTGGCCTCGATACCCTTGGATGCCAGGTCTTTTCGCACCAGATTGGGGTATGCGGTGGCGATCCTTTTGCCGGCAAGGTCGGCAAGTGTCCAGGACCGCCCGGCCGGCGCGGCGTAGCGGAAGCTGGAGGATCCGAATCCCAGCGCCAGGCGCTCACTTACCGGTGCCCCCGACTCGACGGCCAGGTCCCTGCCGGTGATACCCAGATCCAGATCCCCGGAGCCGACGTAGACGGCGATGTCCTTGGGCCGCAGGAAGAAGAACTCGACACCATTCACCGGATCGATGACGGTGAGGTCCTTGGGATCGGTGCGGCGGCGGTAGCCGGCTTCGGAGAGGATCTCCGCTGCGGACTCCGACAGCGCGCCCTTGTTGGGGACTGCGACACGCAACATGGCGAACCCCTATAGCTTCCGGTAGACGTCGTCGAGCCGCAGACCGCGGGCGATCATCAGAACCTGGGTCCAGTACAGCAACTGGCTGATCTCCTCGGCCAACGCCTCGTCGGACTCATGCTCGGCGGCCAGCCATACTTCGCCGGCCTCTTCGAGGATCTTCTTGCCCAGGGTGTGCAACCCGGCATCCAGGGCAGCCACCGTGGCGCTGCCGGCCGGACGGGTACGGGCCCGTTCGCCCAATTCGGCGAACAGCTCCTCAAAGGTCTTCACGGGCTGGGATTGTCCCATGCAGCCGGTGCCGCCGTCGCGGCAGTTACCTGCAGCGGCTGGTTACGCCATCTCGTCGGCGGTCATGTCCTCCAGGGCGACACCCTTGGTCTCACGCACCCAGATCCACACGAATGCGAACGACAGCAGAGCGCACAGGGCGTAGAACCCGTAGGCCACACCCAGAACATTGCGCAGACCCGGAAAGCTGACGGTGATCAAGCAGTTCGCGATCCACTGCGCGGCTGCCGCCAACCCGAGAGCAGCGGCGCGAATGCGGTTGGGGAACATCTCGCCGAGCAGCACCCACACCACCGGGCCCCAGGACATACCGAAGGCGACGACGAACAGGTTGGCCGCGACCAGGGCGATCGGCCCGGCGGCTCCGGTGAGTTGCGGCGCGCCATCGACCTGGGGGGCGGTGCCGAAGATGAACGCCATGGTGGCAAGCGTGATCGCCATCCCGGCAGACCCGATCAGCAGCAGTGGCTTGCGGCCGATCTTGTCGATGAGCGCGATGGCCACCAGAGTGGTCGCGATATTGACGATCGAGGTGATCACCGTGATCAGGAAGGCCCTACTCTCGTCGAAACCGACCGCCTCCCACAGCACGTTGGAGTAATAGAAGATCACGTTGATGCCGACGAACTGCTGAAAGATCGACAGCCCCAGACCCACCCAGACGATCTTGTAGACCCCGCCGCCGGGCTTGCGCAGATCACGCCAGGACGGCTTGGCCTCACCGGCGAGCGTGCCCTGGATGCGGTCGATGGTGATGTCGAGGTTCTTCTCGCCCAGCAGCATGGTCAACACCTTGCGGGCCTCCGGAATGCGATGGCGCGCAACCAGATAGCGCGGCGACTCCGGAATGGTGTAGGTCAGCGCGCCGTAGACGATCGCCGGGATGGCCATCATCAGGAACATCCAGCGCCAGGCCTCCATGCCCAACCAGAGTTCCTTGTCCGCGCCACCGGCTTGGTGGGCCAGCAGAAAGTCGATGGCCAGGGACACGAAAATGCCGCTCACGATCGCCAATTGCTGCAGCGAACCAAGTCGGCCGCGGATGCGCGCCGGTGAGGTCTCGGCGATGTAGGCCGGGGCGATCACCGACGCGACGCCGACGCCGACGCCGCCGATGACCCGAAACACGACGATCATCCACACACTCTGGGCCAGGCCTGTGCCGAGCGCGCTGATGAAGAACAGCACCGCGGCGATCTTCATCACCGAGATGCGACCGATCTTGTCCGCCAGTCGGCCCGCCGTCATCGCGCCGGCCGCCGCACCGAGCAACGCCGACGCGACGGCTACGCCGAGGATGAAGTTGCTGATGCCGAAGTGCTTCTGGATCGAGGCGACCGCCCCGTTGATCACCGCGCTGTCATAGCCGAACAGCAGGCCGCCCAGCGCGGCCACCGAGGCGATCCGGACCGCACCGCGACCGGAGCCGACGTCATTGTCGTCGAAAATCGACGGGGCATCGCTGGTGGGCCCTTGACCGGCCATCTGAGTCCTTTCTGTACGGACGTGTCTGTACGGACGTGGTGTTGCCACGATCGCACAACTGGATCAGAGCAGTCCGGCGTTCGAGTTCAGTTCGGCGAAGATTTTCCGCAGGTCGGCGGCGCCCACACCGGCCAATGAGGTGATATGCCGCCGGCGGGGCCCCCCGGGCACCTCCACATCGTTGGGCACCACCAGGACCGGGCAGCCCGCGCTCTCCGCTGACGCCGTACCGGTGACGGAGTCCTCGATGGCCAGGCAGTGCGCTGGATCGAGGCCGAGCAGGGCCGCTGCCTGCCGATAGGGATCGGCAGCCGGTTTGCCGCGAGGCACCTCGTCGCCGCACACGCTTGCGGTGAAGTAGTCCCGTCCGATGGTGTTGAGCGCCCGTTCCGTCAGTGCCCGGCGGGTGTTGGTCACCAGCGCCATCGGCACGCTCGCGCCGGCAAGCTCGTCGAGCAGTTCCCTGGCGCCCGCACACCACGGCAGACCGGCGTCGAACAGATCGCCGGTGATCTCGTGCAACCAGTCGGCGACCGCCGCCATCTCCTCCGGTTCCGGCGGTAAGCCGAGATCGGCGAAGACGAGTCGAATGACGCTCTCGGCCGAACCGCCGACCGTGGCGGCGCGTACCTCCGGGGTCATCACGCCACCGAACTTCGCGTAGAGCTGCTGCATCGCGATGTCCCAGAGCTTCTCGGAGTCGACGAGCGTGCCATCCATGTCGAACAGCACAGCTCTCATGGCATGAGACGATACGTGGCGTAGTGGAAACGGCCCTGAGGTCTCGTAATGGGTCTCGTGCTCGAATGTGGACAGGACGCGCAATGAATTCTTCACCGTTGACCCGCAGGATCGCCCTGATCGCCGGTGGCGCAGCCATCATCGGAATGGGTACCCTCACCGCGGGCTGCAGCAGCAGCACCAAGGAAGCCCCGA
>DAIPYT010000097.1:0-622 GCA_036782595.1 Mycobacterium sp.
CGGCCCGCGCGGGGATTGCGTTGATGATCCGGTGTCCTGCGAAATGAGGACACCCCGTCTGGCTACGTCGTTATCGGTCGGGTCGTTATCGGTCGGGTCGTTATCGGTCGGGATGGGGCACCGGGCGCAGGTCCAGTGCCGGAATGTCGTCGAAGTCCTCGGGATTGCACGTGTACAGCGGAAGACCGTTGGCGATGGCGGTCGCGGCGATGAGAGCGTCATAGGCCCGCGCGGCCCGCTTGCGACCGGTGGACCGAAGTGCGGCGGCTACTGAACCGAAAGCGCGGGCCGCCGCGGCGTCGAAGGGAATCGCCTCGAAGTCACTCTCCGCCTGTTGCAGATGCGCTTGACGCGCGGCGCCCTCAGCGGGGTCGACGGCAATCTGTGGGCCGACGGACAATTCGGCCAGAGTGATGGCACTGATCACCGACTGGTCGGGGAGTGTGGCCGGGTCGGCGATTCGGCCGAGCAGGATGACCGTGGAGGTGTCGAGCATGCCAAGGCCCATCACAGCCCTGCTTCGATGAGTGCGTCGAGGTCGGCGCGTAAAGCCGCCGGATCGATGGTCGGTAGATGCCGGCGACGGGCGATCAGTTCGGCGGGGCCCGCGCTGGGCCGTGGC
>DAIPYT010000097.1:632-11222 GCA_036782595.1 Mycobacterium sp.
TGGCAGTGGTCGTAGCTCCGCGACGGGCCGTCCGTCTCTGGTGACGACAACGGTCTCCCCGTGTTCCACCCGGTACAGCACTTCACCGCCGCTGTTGCGAAGTTCCCGCACGCTCACGTTCTTCATCGAGCGAGTGTATCACCGGTGATACACGCTCTTGAAGAGCCCGCGCGGGCGACTACCAGTCACCGATACGCTGCGCAGGGGTGCTGACCCATCACCGCTCACGCAGGAGAAACCCGCAGGAGAAACACAATGACCACCGATGACCCGTACGTGAACCACCACGTCATACGGGAAACCCGGCCCCCGGACCGGATGCACCGGCATGATCCGCACCTGGCCGGACTGGTCTTCGAATACGTCCGTACGCGGCTGACGTTCACCGACACCCCGCTGGATCATCCGGATCCGCCCGAGCCGATCATGGCCGCCCTCGACGGCTTCATCGACGAATACGGTCGCGATCCCCGCGAGGTTCTCGACGCCTATGTCGACCACATCGCCTCCAATGTGCTCTCCACCGACAGTCCGCGGTTCTTCGGGTTCATTCCCGCCGCTCCCACCAAGGCCGCACTGCTGTTCGACACCGTGGTGTCCATCGCGTCGCTACAGGGTTGTTCGTGGCTGGAGGCCTCCGGGGCCATCGTCGCGGAGAACCAGGTGCTGCGCTGGATCGCCGATCTGGCGGGCATGCCGGCCTCGGCGGCCGGGACGTTCGTCTCCGGCGGGTCAGTGGCGAACCTGTCGGCGCTGGCCGTCGCACGGGAGATCGGACGCACGCGGTTCGGGACCCGGGAGGTGCGGATCGCCTGCAGCGACGAGGCGCACTCCTCGGTGGCCAACGCCTGCCGCATCCTCGATGTCGAACCGTTCGTGGTGGCCAGCGACGACCACCGTTTCACCGGAGCGGGACTGAGGGCTGCCCTCGACTCCTACGACGGCCCGCCGGTGGTCGCGGTGGTGGCCACAGCGGGAACGACGAACGCCGGGATCGTCGACGACCTGTTGGGCATCTCGGCGGTGTGCCGAGAACGGAATCTGTGGATGCACGTCGACGGCGCCTACGGCGGGGCGGCGCTTTTGTCAGACCAGAAGTGGCGTTTCGCCGGCCTCGAGCACGCCGACTCCTTCATCACCGACCCGCACAAGTGGTGGTTCGCTCCGTTCGACTGCGCGGCGGTGCTGTACCGCGATCCCGACGAGGCGGCCTCGGTGCACACCCAGCACGCGTCCTACCTGGATCCGCTGCACCAGTCCGACCACCCGGAGTACTGGAATCCGACCGATCTGGCGCACCATCTGACCCGCCGGGCCCGCGGACTGCCGCTGTGGTTCTCGCTTGCGGTGCACGGCACGGATGCCTACCGCAACGCCATCCAGCACGTGCTCGACCTCACCGGGGAGGTCGCCGAGTTGGTGGATGAGTCCCCGCACGTGGAACTGGTGCGCGAACCGGGGCTGTCGATCGTGTTGTGGCGCCGGCCGGGCTGGACCAAGGAGGACTATCTGCGCCTGCAGAACACGCTGCTGGCCCAGCAGGTCGCCTTCGCCACTCCGACGGTGTGGGAGGGCGAAGTGATCGGGAGGTTCGCGCTGCTGCATCCCTCGACGACGCTCGACATGGTGCGGGTGGTTCTCGACGCGGCGCGATAGCCGGGCTGGGCGATACTGGGTCGTGGTCAGAAATCCCCGCGTCTGGATCTACTTGGTGGTCGGCCTGGTGGCGGCGGGCCTCATCGGTTACTTCGAGTGGCGCGACTCCGATGCTCAGCGTCTGCAGCGCTGCATCGATGCCTCCATCGCTCAGATGAAGCGGGACACCCCGGCGCTGAACGCCTTCGACAATGCCCAACCCATGCTGGTGGAGATGTCGCGCGCAAGCTGTATCAGGCAACTAGAGATCGACCCGCAGACTCAGTAGGCCGGCAGGCCGGTAGCCTCGAGCAGATGCCGGATACCGTGCGGGAACTCATCGGTGTCTACGACGCCGACGGCACCATGCTCGGTGAGGCGCGCTACTGGATCGGGGCCCGACTCGGCCGGACGCACTGCGCGCTGTGCGAGATCACCCACGGGCTGTTCACCGAGCGCGCCGACTGGCGGCAATGTCGCGATGAACTCGACGTCGGGTTCCGGACCTATCACCGCAATGACGCTCCCGCCGACGTGCTGGCCGCCGGATCGCCGGCGCCGTTCGTCATCGCCCGCACCGATCGTGGCCTGGTGGCGCTAATGGGTCCCGAGGAACTCGACGCGTGCTCCGGCGATGTCGAGGAGTTCCGCCGAGCCCTGAGCCGAGCGTGCGCCGAACGGAGCCTCGACGGGATCTGAGGGATCAGCGGAACACGGTCACCAACATGGCGATCGCCAATCCGGCCCGGGCGGTCCAGGCGACCGTGCGGATCCAGTTCGTGGCGATCAGCCGATTGAGAAGCGCCGGGTCGAAGTGCGCGTTGAGTCGTTCGTGCAGCGGCGCCGAGATGAGCACCGTGGTGCCGATCGCGACCGCCTCGGCAGCGGCTCCCGCCCACGGCAACCACCAGGGCAGGCCGGCAGGCGGGGCGATCAGGAAGGCGAGGACGCAGACGCCCTCCACCAACATCAGCGGACCGACCACCCACGAGATGCGGACGCGGTGCGCGGTTTCGAAGCGGGCGAATTGCGACTCGGATACGAAACGCATGAGGGGGTAGTGCACGAGCTGCACCATCCAGATCACCCCGAACATCCCCACCGAGGCGAGCGCCTGCGCCATGGCGGCGAACTCAGCGACGCGCGGATTCACATCCTCACCTCGGCCACGACGGCGAAATGGTCACTGGCCCAAACGTTCTCGACCGCCGCGGTGCCCGCCAGGGAGCATGCGCGCACATGCCCGGCGCCGGGTCGACGCGGGGTGGACACCATCACGTAGTCGAGCCGGCGGTGGGGGTGAATGGCGTGGCGGGGGACCAGCGGGTTGGCTGCCGACCAGGTGTGTCCGGGGTCGGTGTTGCCCGCCGCGGTCCAGGCGTCGACGAGGGTGAAATTCGGCACCGGACCGGCGGCCAGGCCGGTGGCGCGGCGGTACTCGTCGGACTCCGGGGTGCAGTTGAGGTCCCCGGCAAGCAGCCCCGGCAGTGACTCCCGCCGCCGGGTCTCGTCCCCGAGGACCTCGGCGAGGTGGTTCACCAGTGCGGTCATCTGGACGCTGCGGCGTGCCGAGTGCTCCAGTCCGTGCTCGAGGTGGGTGCCGGCCGCGACGAACGGACCGCCCTCCTCGAGGGGCCGGTCCACCCGGGTCACCAGCACATGGCGCCAGGTCGGCTCGCCGGCCTCGTCGGGCAGCGCCGCGAGCCGTTCGATGCTCAGCGGCCAGCGGGCCAGAACCGCGTTGACCACCCAGTAGGGCGCCTCGGGGTACCGGTCGAACCCGGCGAGGTCCGCCGCGGTCACCGTGTGCATGCCCAGTTCCTGCGCGAGCCGGGCGGCCTGGGTGGTTCCGTCGGGTTCGACCCACGACTCCTGAAGAGTGAGCACGTCGGGGTCGGTCTGCTCGATCCACGACCGCAGCGCGCCGTGCCGGGCTTCCCAGCCGCCCACCCGGCCCTGGACGTTCCACGTCATGACCCTCATCGGCCCATCCTGGACGCCGACGGGGCCTGGCTCAAACCCCGGCCACCCGCGTGTGCCCACCTCCGAGCGACAGCGCGGACCCGCGAAGCGGTAGCGCTGCAGAGCGTTGTCGCTACGAGGTGGGCAAACGTGATGGTGGTTCCCACCGGTGATGGGTATCTTGGGCGGACGCGTCCACGTCTCCAGACTGCCCCGGATGCCCACCAGATATGGAGCGACCGAATGGTGAACGTGATCGATCCGGCGGTGCCGGTGCTCGTGACGGGCGCCAGCGGCTATATCGGCAGTTGGATCGTGCGGACGCTGCTTGAAGGCGGATACACCGTTCGCGGCACGGTGCGCAACCCGCAGAAGGCCAAAGGGCTGGAGCATCTGCACACACTGTCGGAGGAACACCCGGGTCGGCTCAGTCTGTTCAAGGCTGACCTACTCGAGCCGGGCAGCTTCGATGAAGCCATGGACGGATGCGAACTCGTCATTCACACCGCGTCCCCGTTCCTGCTGACCGGGTTCACCGACGCGGAGGAGGCGTTGGTCCGGCCGGCGCTGGAGGGCACGCGCAACGTGCTCGACTCGGTGAACCGGACGAAGTCCGTCAAGCGGGTGGTGCTCACCAGCAGCGTTGTCGCGATCTATGGCGACAACTGCGAGTCCCTCGGCGTTCCCGGCGGTGTCTTCACCGATGAGCACTGGAACAACACCAGCAGCGTTGACCACCAACCGTATTCGTATTCGAAGACGGTGGCCGAACGAGAGGCCTGGCGTTACCAGAAGGAGCAGGACCGCTGGGACATGGTCACCATCCACCCCGGTCTCGTTTTCGGTCCGTCGCTGACCAGTGCCAGCGACTCGGCCAGCCTGGCCACCATGATGCAGTTCGTCGACGGAAAGATGCTGGCCGGCGCTCCCGCGATGACCGTGGGCGTAGCCGATGTCCGCGATGTCGCCATGGCGCACATGCGGGCTGGATTCACCCCGGAGGCCCACGGCCGCTACATCGTCAACTCCGATTCGGTGAGCTTCCTGGAGATCGGCAAGATCCTGCGCCGAAAGTTCGGCCCGCTCTACACGTTCCCCCGCACGACGGCACCCAAATCGGTCGTCAGGGCCGTGGCACCGCTGATCGGTTTGACGCGGGAGGTCGTCGACCTGAACGTGGGTTACCCGTTGGCATTCGACAACAGTCGCAGCCGCAAAGAATTGGGACTGACGTATCGGCCGGCTGAGCAGATTTTCACCGAACAGTTCCAGCAGATGATCGACGACGGCCTGGTCCGGCGCATGCCGCGCCTATGAGGTGAGCACGACCAGGTACTGCCCGCCACCGGCTTGGATCCGCGATTCGACGTGCAGGCCCGGCGCCAGCCGACTCAGGCGATCCACCAACCACTCGGCCGCCGCGAGCGCATCGGCTTCGGTCGGGCATCGACCCATCGCCTCGCTGCCGCGCTTGCGGGCCAACCGCTCGGCACTGGTGACGATGGACGCCGGGTCGGCGACAAACAGTTCCTTGGGCCACTCGACCACGGGAGCGACGGCGCCCTTCTTGGTGTTGCACCCCCGGTGCGCGAGCCGCTCGCTGCCGAAGAGCGATTCGGCTCCCTTGCCTTTGGCTTTGCGCGCAGTGGTCATGCTGTCGATGCTCGGACCGCGGTCGTCGTTGACTGACATGTCCGGGTCGACCGGCTCGTCGCAGAGCCAGCACCGCCAGCCGTCGGCCTCCCCAACATCGTCAAGCCGAGTCATCGTCCCTCTTCCATTGTGTGGCCCTGCCTAGATTGCTGAAGGTACCGGCCACACACTGTGCTGCTGGCGCTGACGGGTGCCGTGCTGGGGGGTGCGGTGGCGCTGTGAGCCGTTACGCCCGATCCGGCGTCACCGGTAGCGGCGGACGTTGTGGATCGGGGCGCCGCGCAATGACTCGACTATCACCGGCAAGCCCTCGAACTGGGCGTGAACCATCCTGCCGTGTCCCACGTAGATGCCCACGTGTGAGGCGTCGGGGAACAGGCTGATCACATCGCCGGGTTGCATCTGGTCCAGCGCCACCGGCTGACCACCGGCGGCCAGCGCCTGACTGGAGCGCGGCAGTGTCAGCCCGGCCTGGCGGAACGCCCACGCGACCAGGCCCGAGCAGTCGAAGGCATCCGGGCCGGCGGCGGCCCACGCATAGGGCGCGCCGAGTCGGCTCATCGCGGCGTTGACCACGATCAAACCCACATCCCGGTCCGGCGCGGGCTTGGTGGCGGGGCCGTGGGGAACGCTCTTGGAAGCGGCAGGCGCTGCGGGTATCGGTGTCATCGCCACCACGGGTGGTGCGGGGACGACCACCTGCGGATCCTGCGGAATGGGTGCGGGCTCGCGGACGGGGGTGAAGGCCAGGGTCGCGGGCACGGCCAAGGCCATCGCGATCCGCGCTCCACGACGTGCCATCCCGGCCTCCCGGTCGTTACCCAGCTGGGCTGGATTGTTATCTGACCGTGATGTCGGTGTGGATGGGGCCGCTGTTACACATGGTGCATGAGTCCGGTCGCCGAGTTCGACGCCGCCGAGTTCGATTACGTCATCGTGGGCGCCGGCAGTGCGGGCTGCCTGCTGGCCAACCGGCTCAGCGCCAACCCCGATCACCGGGTGCTGCTGATCGAGGCCGGCGGCGACGACGACTGGTTCTGGATCAAGGTGCCGGTGGGCTACCTCTACACCATCGCCAATCCCCGAACCGACTGGTGCTTTTCCACCGAGCCCGACCCGGGTCTGGCCGGGCGCAGCATCCACTACGCGCGGGGCCGGGTGATCGGCGGCAGTTCGTCGATCAACGCCATGATCCACATGCGCGGGCAGGCAAGCGATTACGAGCAGTGGGCGCAGGCAACCGGCGACGAGCGCTGGCTCTGGGACGGCCAGACACTGGCCATCTACAAAGACCTCGAGGACTACTTCGGCGGGGCCGACGACTGGCACGGCGCCGCTGGCGAAATCCGCGTCGAGCGGCCGCGGGTGCGCTGGAAGATCCTGGACGCCTGGCAGGCCGCTGCCGCCGAAGCGGGCATCGCCCCGATCGAGGAGTTCAACCGCGGCGACAACGCCGGTAGTGCGTACTTCCACGTCAACCAACGCCGGGGCCGGCGCTGGTCGATGGCCGACGCCTTCCTGCATCCGGTCGCACACCGACCCAATCTCACCGTCTACACCCGGGCTCAGGCCACCCGCCTTCTGCTCGACGACCAGGTGCCGGAGCATCAGCGGCGCGGCGCCTGGACCACCGCGCGGCACCGCGTCACCGGTCTGCGACTGCTCAAAGACGGCCAGATCATCGACGTCACGGCCCGCCGGGAGGTGATCCTGAGCGCGGGGGCGATCGGCTCGCCGCATCTGATGCAGGTCTCGGGTCTGGGCCCGGCTTCTCTGCTGGCGCAACACCACGTCCCGGTGGCCGTCGACCTGCCGGGGGTGGGGGAGAACCTGCAAGACCATCTGCAACTGCGCACGGTCTACCGGGTCCGGGGTGCGGCGACCGTCAACACGCTCTATCGCAACTGGATCACCCGGGCGGGCATGGGCCTTCAGTATCTGCTGACCCGATCGGGCCCCCTGACCATGCCGCCGTCCACGCTGGGGGCCTTCGCCAAGAGCGACCCGGCGCTGCCCAGCGCCGACCTGGAATGGCATGTGCAGCCGTTGTCGTTGCCGAAGTTCGGCGAACCGCTGCACAAGTTCGGAGCGATCACACCCTCGGTGTGCAACCTGCGGCCCAGTTCGCGTGGCCATGTGCGCCTTGCCGATTCAGACCCGATGACCAGTCCCAAGATCACCTGCAACTATCTGTCGACGGACGCCGATCGTCGCGCCGCGGTGCGCGGCCTGCGGATGACCCGGCAGATCATGGCCGCCCCGGCGTTGGCCCGCTACCGCCCGCAGGAGATGCTTCCCGGCCCGCACCTGGTGAGCGAAGACGACCTGCAGAACGCGGCCGGCGAACTGGGGACGACGATCTTCCATCCGGTGGGCACCTGCGCGATGGGATCCTTTGATCCCCAGGGAAATCCGCGATCAGCCACCGCCGTGCTCGACACCGACTGCCGGGTGTATCGGGTCGCCGGTCTTCGCGTGGTCGACGCCTCGGCGATGCCCACCATCACCTCGGGCAACACCAACGCGCCGGTGATGCTCATCGCGGAACGGGCGGCGCGGGCGATCCTGGGGTGAGGCCCCGGCGCTCAGCGCAGCTTCACCAGCCGGGTGGTGGAGGTCTCGTCGAGCTCAACCACGGTGGCGCGTGAGCGCAGGAAGTCGCTGAATGACTTGAAGCCCAACGCCTTTTCCGAGAACGACGGATCCATCCGCTTCATCTGCGCCTTGACCTCCGAGTTGTGCAGCCACTCGTCGTCGTCCTTGTCCAGGCCGATCTGCAGGGCGCGGGTGAGCAGGGCGGTGGCCGCGGCTTGCGGATCCGGGGCCGCGGGCTCTGCGGATTTGCGCGCCTTCGTGGGCTTGCCGGCCGCCGACTTCCCGGCATCGGCGGCGACCGGGGCGACCGGCACACCGGGCAGGGAGTCGTAGATGACGAAGTCGTCGCAGGCTGCCGCCAGCGCCCGGCTCGAGGAGCCGGCCACCCCGATGCCCACGACGTAGCGGCCCAGCCGCTTGCAGCGCTGCGCCAGCGGGATGTAGTCCGAATCGCCGGCGACGATCACCACATGGGTGAGGTCGGGGAGCCGGAACATGTCCTCTACCGCGTCCACGGCCAGCCGGATATCGGCGCCGTTCTTGCCGTAGGCCGCCGCCGGGAACAGCTGCACCAGGTCCACCGCCCGGCCCACCAGCTGCTCGCGGTATTCGGCGTTGACCCCGGCCGACCAGTCGGCGTAGGCCCGGGTCAGCACCACGGTGCCGAAGGATGAGGCGAAGTCCAGGACCGCGCCCACGTCGACCCGTGCCCGGGCCAGGTGCGATGCCTCCAGACCCTTGGCTTTGTCACGCTGAAAAGAATTGCGCCCGTTGACCTGGTCGTAGCGGGAGATCACGATGTTGTCGAAGTCGAGGTACACCGCGACGCGGGCCGCACTGGGTTCGGTCATCTGCCCAGTCTTCTCCATCGAGGCCTCAAATGACCGTCAACGAGGGCAGTGCAAAATATAGATTCAATCCCATTGTATAGAATTTTGATCGTGGCGTTGAGCATCAAGGATCCAGAAGCCGATCGGCTGGCCAGGGAACTGGCGGCCCGTACCGGTGAGACCTTGACCCAAGCGATCGTGGTGGCGTTGCGGGAACGGCTGGCCCGCGAAACCGGGCGCTCCAGGGCGGTGCCACTCAGCGAGGACCTGGCGGCAATCCGCCGACGCTGTGCCGCCTTACCCGTGCTCGACGACCGTTGCGCCGACGAGATCCTGGCCTACGACCCCACCGGACTGCCCGCCTGATGGTGATCGACACCTCGGCGTTGGTCGCGATGCTCACCGACGAGCCCGAGGCGGAACTGTTCGAGGCGGCGGTGGCGGCCGATCCGGTTCGATTGATGTCGACGGCGTCATATCTGGAGGCGGCGATCGTCATCGAGACGCGGTTCGGCGAGGCGGGCGGGCGCGAACTGGATCTGTGGCTGCACCGGGCCGGAGTGGACTTGGTCGCTGTCGGAGCCGACCAGGCCCAAGCGGCACGGGCCGCCTACCGCCGCTTCGGCAAAGGGCGCCACCGCGCCGGCCTGAACTACGGGGACTGCTTTGCCTATGCGCTGGCCGCAGGCAGCGGGCAGCCGCTTTTGTTCAAGGGTGAGGACTTCGCACACACCGATATCGTCGCGGCCTGCTGACCCGGCCGCGCGGCGTCCATCGCTGCGGCAAGATCGACGCCATGCGAAATGTGTTGGGTGTCCTGGGCGTCCTGACGGTGTGCTTCGGTGTGCTGTTCACCCTGCAGGGGGTGGGCAAGGTTCAGGGCAGCTTCATGAGTAACACCACCACCTGGACGGTGCTGGGGCCGATCATCGCGTTGATCGGACTCGGGCTTGCGATCGCTGGTTGGCGCCGTCGCTGAGGAACGCATCCCGGTGATGACTGCTACCGGGTCACCAGCCAGCCGCCGAAGCCGAGGTGGCGTGCCACCGAGTCACCGGCGGCGGTGCTGTAGGTGCTGCCGTAGAGGTTGTTCATCGCCAGCGCCAGGTACCTGCCGTTGCTGTATCCCGACGGCCCGCCGTTGCGGGCCAGGAACGCGTAGGCCCGCCTAAGGGCCTGGTTCTGGAAGTCGGTGAAGTCGCTACCGTGCGCTTTGAGCATCATGTTGATCGCCAGCAGCGCGTCCAGGGTCTCTTCGGTGTAGGCACGTCCGGCGAGGTCGAGCTTGCCGAACCGCACCGACGGCAAGGTGGTATGCCGCAGCGCGTCGAGGATGATCGCCCCACTGCGGGCGTCGCCGGGCTTGTCCGGGTTAATACCACGTTGCAGGGTCGCCGTCATGTCCCAGCTACGGCCGTTGTTGTTCCAGGTGTAACCGGAGGTGGGTTTGAACGCGGGCCAGGGCGAGGTGGTGTCGCCGAGGAAGCGGCGATAGATGGTGATGTCGCGCTCGATGGCGGCGGTGTCGCCGAGGGCGATGCTGATGGCCAGGTGGCTGGACAACGCGTAGGCGTTCCAGTTGCTCGCCGAGTCACCGGAGGTCTTCTCCAGGTTTATCCAGCGGGTGTTGCCGGGGAATTCCTTGGTCCGCGCCGCCACCAGGAACTCGCCCCACGTCTGCCCGTTGTCGGTCCTGGTGTCCAGCGGCAGGCCAACCAGATCGGCGGCAACGACGTAGCCGAACACGTTGCGGGCGAAGGGCAGAACCATTGCTGTCTTGGCTTCGGAGGGCTTGATCTCGGTGCCTGGAACCTTGGCCAGCGCCGTGACCGCCTTCTCGCGGTAGCTCTGGTCGCCGGTGCGCGCGTAGACCAGCGCGGCCGCCATCACCTGCGTGGGGGTCTTGGTGTTCAGC
>DAIPYT010000098.1:0-11190 GCA_036782595.1 Mycobacterium sp.
CCAGTCGCGCTGGTGGACACCTTCGGGGTGGATCAGGTGCGCTACTTCCTGCTCAGGGAGGTGCCCTTCGGCCAGGACGGCAGCTATAGCGAAGACGGGATCATCGGCCGGATCAACACCGACCTGGCCAACGAACTGGGCAACCTGGCGCAGCGATCGCTCTCGATGGTGAATAAGAACCTCGGCGGGTGCGTGCCGGAGCCCGGTGCATTCGGCGCCGAGGACACCGAACTGCTGACGCTGGCCGACGGGCTGCTGGTCCGGGTCCGCGAGGCGTTCGACTCCCAGGCCATGCACCAGGGCCTGGAAGCGATCTGGCTGATGCTGGGCGCGGCAAACCGGTACTTCTCCGCCCAAGAGCCCTGGGTGCTGCGTAAGTCCGAGGCCGAGGCCGATCAGGTGCGATTGCGCACCGTGCTCTACACCACGCTGGAGGCGGTGCGGATCGCGGCGGTGTTGATACAGCCGGTCATGCCCGACTCGGCGGCCAGGCTGCTCGACCTGCTCGGCCAGCCAGACTCCGAGCGGAACTTCACCGCCCTGGCCCGCCGAATCGAACCCGGGACGGCACTACCGGCGCCTGCGGGGGTGTTCCCGCGCTACCAGACCGAGTGATCCGGCGCTAGGTCACTGCGCGACTTTGCGCCTGCTCGCGGGGAGGGCAAGCTAGTCCGATGTTGACCGTGAGACTCGGGGAACTCGGCTCCGTCGCCGACGTCCTGCGCCGGGTTGACGCGGGCGCACGTCGGTGCGGCCTTGCCCCGCCGGCGGCATTGATCGGCGAATGGTTCGGCTCCCGTGCGCTCATCGCGCCGACGGTGGACGTAGCGCCAGTGGATCCAGCCGACGCCTTCGACGTGCACCCGGGCTCGCGCGGCGATGCCGTCGGTGGTGGGTGGATCGGCTACCTGTCCTACCCGGACCCCGGGGCCGACGGCGCGACGCCACGCATCCCCGAGGCGGCCGGCGGGTGGACCGACTGCGTGCTGCGCCTCGACCGCGAGGGCAAGTGGTGGTACGAGAGCCTCTCCGGTGCGACGGTTCCCGGCTGGGTCGAGGCCGCACTGACGTCCGCGCCGGTCCCCGGCCGCTGCGACATCGTCTGGGAAACGCCCGATCCCGGTGTGCACCGCGCCGGCGTGCTGTCCTGCCTGGACGCCATCCGCGCCGGGGAGGTCTACCAGGCGTGCGTCTGCACCCAGTTCACCGGGACCGCCGCCGGGTCCCCACTGCACTTCTTCGTCGAAGCGGCGGCCCGCACCACCCCGGCCCGCGCCGCCTACCTGGCCGGGAATTGGGGAGCGGTGGCATCGCTGTCACCGGAGTTGTTCCTGCGCCGGGTCGGCGAGGATGTCAGTTCCAGCCCGATCAAGGGCACCCTGCCGTTGGATGCCGATCCGAGGGACCTGCGCGCCTCGGACAAGGACGTGGCGGAGAACATCATGATCGTCGACCTGGTCCGCAACGATCTGGGCCGGGTGGCCCGCACCGGTTCGGTGACGGTTCCCGAACTGCTGGCGGTCCGGCCCGCGCCCGGGGTGTGGCATCTGGTGTCGACAGTGTCGGCACGGGTACCACTCGATGTGCCGAACGCCGATCTGCTGGCCGCGACATTTCCGCCCGCCTCGGTGACCGGAACCCCGAAAACCCGAGCACGGCAACTACTTTCACAGTGGGAGCCGCATCGCCGCGGCGTCTACTGCGGAACCGTGGGGATGGCCTCTCCGGTGGCCGGTTGTGAACTCAACGTGGCAATCCGCACTGTGGAGTTCGACGCCGAGGGTCGCGCGGTGCTCGGGGTGGGCGGGGGCATCACCGCCGACTCCGACGCGGCTGCCGAATGGCAGGAGTGCCTCGACAAAGCCGCGCCCTTCCTCGACCGCGACTACTCGCGCGCCCGCAGCACCGCGTCGTAAAGCTCCCGCTTCGGCGGGGCGCCCGGGGTGGTCTCGACGACCGCCGCGCAGGCGTCCTTGACCCGCATCCCCTCGTCGACCAACACCGACACCTCGGCCACCAGCGACACCAGATCCGCCACCGGCGTCGCACCGGCCAGCACCACGGTGATCTCACCGAGCACCCCGTCGGCCGCCCAGTCCGCCAGTTCGCCGAGCGTGCCGCGACGGATCTCCTCGTGGGTCTTGGTCAGCTCCCGGCACACCACCGCCCGGCGATGCTCCCCCAGTTGTTCGACGGCATCGCGCAGGCAGTCGGCCAGCCGGCGCGGCGACTCGAAGAACACCGCGGTGCGTGCCTCGCCGGCCAGGCCGGCAAGCCAGGACCGCCGCGCGGACTGCTTGCGCGGCGCGAAGCCCTCGAAGCAGAACCGGTCGGAGGGCAGTCCGGAGACCGCCAGCGCGGTGGTCACCGCCGACGGCCCGGGCAGGCAGGACACCGTCAGTCCGGCTTGCACACAGGCCGCCACCAGCCGGTAGCCGGGATCGTTGATCAGCGGCATCCCGGCGTCGCTGACCACCAGCACCGTCGCGCCCGCATCGATCTCGGCGACCAGTCCGGGGACCCGGGACGCCTCGTTCTGGTCGAACAGGCTGACCACCCGCCCACCGATGGCCACCTCCAGCGAGGCGGCCAGTGCCCGGACCCGGCGGGTGTCCTCCGCGGCGACGATATCGACGGTCGCCAGGGCATCGATCAGGCGTTTCGAGGCATCACCGGGCTGACCCAGCGGCGTGGCGCCCAGGAGTAGCCGACCCCCATCTGACCCCACGTCGCTACGCTCCTGCCCGCCCGGACCCACCCCCACACCCTACGATTGAGGCAATGACCATCACCGCTGACGACCTCGACGCGCCGCAGCGCGAAGTCCCCGTCATCAGCCCCGCCCCGCTGGTTCCGGTCGCCGACTTCGGCCCGACCGACCGGCTGCAGGGCTGGGCTGGGACGGCGGTGGTGGCTTCGCTGGCGGCTCTGACCAGGTTCATGAACCTCGGTTCGCCCACCGATGCCGGCACGCCGATCTTCGACGAGAAGCATTACGCGCCGCAGGCCTGGCAGCTACTGCACAACTACGGCGTGGAGGACAATCCCGGCTTCGGCCTGGTGGTGCACCCGCCGCTGGGCAAACAATTGATCGCCGTCGGCGAGGCGATGTTCGGCTACACCGGGCTGGGGTGGCGTTTCACCGCCGCGGTGTTCGGCGTCATCCTCGCGGTACTGGTGACGCGCACCGTGCGGCGGATAAGCCGCTCCACCGTGATCGGCACCATCGCAGGGCTTCTGATCGTGGCCGACGGGGTCAGTTTCGTCGCCGCCCGGACCGCGCTGTTGGACATCTTCATGACCGTCTTCGTCGTCGGGGCTTTCGGTGCGCTGATGGTCGACCGCGACCAGGTCCGGGCCCGGATGCACATCGCCCTCATGCAGGGCCGAATCGACGAAACCCCCTGGGGCCCAAGGCTCGGCGTGCGGTGGTGGCGCTTCGGCGCCGGCGTGCTGCTGGGTCTGGCCTTCGCCACGAAGTGGTCGGGGCTGTACTACATCGCGTTCTTCGGGTTGATGACACTGGCCTTGGACGTCACGGCGCGGCGGGCCTACGGGGTGCCCCGGCCGTGGTCGGGGGTGCTGCGGCGGGACGCCGGTCCGGCAGCCTACGTGCT
This sequence comes from Mycobacterium sp., assembly GCA_036782595.1. Lineage (GTDB taxonomy): Bacteria > Actinomycetota > Actinomycetes > Mycobacteriales > Mycobacteriaceae > Mycobacterium. The sequence continues at coordinate 3,618 of DAIPYT010000098.1, forward strand.
GGGCCTGATCCCCTTCGCCCTGTACCTGCTGGCCTACGCGCCTTGGTTCGCCTCCGAGACCGCGGTCAACCGGCATGAGGTGGGCCAGTCGATCGGCGCGCGGCAGTGGTGGCAGCCGCCGGATGCCATCCGGTCGCTGTGGCACTACACCTACAAGGCGTTCCACTTCCACTCCACGCTGACCAACTCCGCCGGCAACCATCACCCGTGGGAGTCCAAACCGTGGACCTGGCCGATGTCGCTGCGTCCGGTGCTCTACGCCATCGACCAGCAAGACGTCCCGGGCTGCGGTGCGGAGTCCTGCGTCAAGGCGGTACTGCTGGTCGGCACCCCCACCATGTGGTTCGTCGCGGTGCCGGTGCTGGGGTACGCCGCCTGGCGCGCCGTCGTCCGCCGCGACTGGCGCTACGCCGTCGTGCTCGTCGGCTACCTGGCCGGGTTGCTGCCGTGGATGGCCAACATGGACCGGCAGATGTACTTCTTCTACGCCGTGCCGTTGGCACCGTTCCTCATCATGGCGATCGCCCTGATCCTCGGCGACATCCTCTACCAGCCGACCCGAAACCAGGAGCGCCGAACGCTGGGGATCCTGGTGGTCTGCATGTATCTGGCGCTGGCAATCACCAATTTCGCCTGGCTTTTCCCGGTGCTGACCGGCATCCCGGTGTCGCAGGCGACCTGGAATATGGAGATGTGGCTACCCAGTTGGCGTTGAGCGGCGCTTATATTGAAACGATGGCTCAGGCACGACCGACCGCGGTAGATCTGACCGCCGTTCTCTCTTCCCTGACCGGACGCCCGGTCCGGATCGGCGAAATCGTCGCCGCCCTGAACGTGGGTCGGTCCACCTACTACGAGCAGCGCGACGAGGGACGACTGGTCAGCGCCGACAACTTGCTGCGTTTAGCCGTCGAGATGGATCTCAATCCCGTCGAACTGCTGCTGACGTGCGGTCTGATCAACTCGCAGTCGGTGGCCGACTGCAATGCGAAGGTGAACACTCCCGGGACGACCGGCCCGAAGCCGCGAACCCGGCGCTTCCAACGCCGACCCGACGCCCCGCCGCTCTAGGAACCATCTGGGGGCCACGTGACCACTCTGCACTTCACCAATGCCCTCGCCGTGCTGGCTTGCGCCTGGGCAGTGTGGGTACGACGGTTCAGTTTCCGGTCACGGTGGGACGCGCCGCTGACCGTCGGGGTGGCGCTCTACGCCGTGGCCTCAGCACTGGACACTGCGTGGCCCGCCATCGCAGCCGCCTCGTTTCCGCTGAGCGGCAAGTACTACCTGTTCAACACCGTCGGCCACATCTGCTTCCTGGCCGGTAACGCGGCGGGCCTGAAAGCCATCTTCGCCCGACTGCTGCCCGATGACGAGATCGGGAGATTCATGAGGACCCAGATCGTGCCGGTCGTCGCTGTTGCCTCAACGGTGATGCTGGTGTGCGTCATCGCCAGTCCCGCAACGTCAGCCATGCCGGCGGACTATCTCTACGCGGTACCCCTCGACGGGTGGCTGAGGGTGTACTTCTGCACCTTTTTTCTGACCATGACGGCGACACTCTGGATGGCGTTTTTCGGCGCTCTCCGGCTCAACGAGGAACCGCCGCGCCGCGAGCCGACGCTACCCTTGCTGGGCACGGTGTCGATCGGCAGCCTGGCATGCCTCGGCTTTCTGGCGGCGATCCACACCGGCATGAACGAACTGATTCTGAAACTCTGGCCGCTGGCCTACCTGGCGACCACCGCCGCCGCATTGACGTGTGCGGTGGCGTGGCGCCACCGGATCGCTGCCCTCACCGCACCGGCCAACGAACCCTAGCTACAGCGGATCCCTCGCGGCCGGACATGACATGCACCGCGGCCCACCGCGCCCGGTGCCCAGTTCGGCGGCGGCGATGGGCAGCACCTCGATGCCGGCGTCTGCCAGTCGGGCGTTGGTCTCGGTGTTGCGCTCGTAGGCCACCACCACCCCCGGCGCCAGCGCCAGGGTGTTGTTGCCGTCGTCCCACTGTTCGCGTTCGGCGGTCACCGGGTCCAGGCCGGTGTCGATCACCCGCAGGCGGTCGATCCCCATTGCCGCCGCGGCGGCGTTGACGAACGGTTGCTCATCGAAGATCCGCACCCCGCCGAGAGCACGGGTGATGGTGAACGCCGACAGCGAATGGCGCACCGCCGGGTACATCACCACAGCATCGACATCGACCATGGTGCACACCGTGTCCAGGTGCATGGTGGCACGCTCCTGGGCGATCGGGACGGCCAGCACAGTGTGCGCCAGGTCGTCGTCAAAGAGGCTGCGCGCCAACGCTTCCACACCGGCGGCGGTGGTGCGCTCCCCCACACCGACCGCCACCACACCGGGTGCCAGCAGCAAGACATCACCGCCCTCCACCGGAGCGGTGTGCGACTCATAGGCCCGACGCACCCCGAGGAACCGAGGATGGTGGGCGTAGATCAGGTCTGTCAGCGAGGTCTCCCGGCCGCGGGCCGGCAGCGCCAGAGCGGTGATCGCGAAGCGCGGACCGATCCAGAACGAGGAGTCGCGGGTGAACATCAAGTTGGGCAACGGGTCGATGACGAAGTCCCCGCCCTGGTGCATGCGCCGCACCAGGGAGGCGTCACCGTGGGCGTCCAGGGGCAGTTCGGTGAAGGTCATGCCGGCGATCAACACGTGCGCCAGGTCCTCGGCTTCCAAGCCGCGCAGGTGAGCCGAAAGATCCTGGGCCAGATGGGGGCCCAACCGCCGCGCGTCGACCGCCGCGGCGATCCCCTGCATGCGTGCGGCACCGGAGGCGAACGCCTCGGTCAGCAGATCCGCCAGCAGCAACACCTCGACTCCCCGCGATCGCAGCAAGGCGGCGAAGGCGTCATGCTCCTCCTGGGCGCGGGCCACCCAGGGCAGTCCGTCGAACAGCAACGCGTCGTTGTTGCGCGGCGTGAGCCGCTTCAACTCCGCGCCCGGCCGGTGCAGGATCACCGTGCGCAGCGTGCCAACCTCGGAGTCAACGCCCAACACGGTTGCGGTCACAGTGAGCAACCGTATCGCTCCCATCAATCGAACGCATGTGCGATAGCATGTCCGGGTGTCCATGACGGTTCAGGGCTCACTGTTCGACCATTGCGAACGCCGCGACCTCGGTTCGGGGGCGTGGATCGAGATGCGATCGGGCTGGGTCGACGACGGCACCATTTGCGCCGACACCCTGTTCGATGAGTTGGCGTGCACAGTCGCGTGGCGTTCCGAGCGCCGACAGATGTACGACCGGGTGCTCGATGTGCCGCGCCTGGTCAGCTTCTGTGACCTGGCCCGCGAACCCGCACCGCATCCGGCAGTGGCCCGGCTACGGCGGCGGCTCAACGACATCTACGCCGGCGAACTCGGGGAACCGTTCACCACAGCCGGGTTCTGCCTGTATCGCGACGGCTCCGACAGCGTGGCCTGGCACGGCGACACCATCACACCGCCTCGCAGTAGCACCGAGGACACCATGGTCGCCATCGTCAGCCTTGGCGCAACCCGGATGTTCGGTATGCGGCCGCGCGGCGGCGGCGCCTCACTTCGGCTGCTGCAGGCCCACGGCGACCTGCTGGTGATGGGCGGATCCTGCCAGCGCACCTGGGAGCATGCGGTGCCTAAAACCAGCGCGCCGATTGGCCCGCGGATCAGTGTGCAGTTCCGGCCCCGCGGGGTGCGCTGAACCTCGCTACTTCCGGATGGCGTTGACGCCCGCGATGAGCAGATCACGCGCCCGCTGCACATTCACCGGGGCGGTCGGCTTATTCGGCAGCACAAGCGGATTGGCCGAGACGATCACCTGGTAGGGCCCGAAGTGCGAAGAGTAGTTGAACACCTCACCGGTGCGGGGCTTGCCGTCGGTGGCGATGGTCTGCACCACCCGGTGCACCCCGATGGTGGTGGTGCCGTCGATCTTCGGCACCTCCACCGACTCCACGGTGCCGCGCACGGCTCCCCCGTCGAAGGTGACCTTGCGGCACTTCTCGCCCGGCTCGGCCACCGGGACGGGTTCGTTGGTCTGCACCGCGATCACGATGAACCGGTTGCCCTCGCCCTCGGCCGACACCGCCGCCATGTTCCCCTCGGTCCCGGTGGGCACCAGTTGCCCGGTGGCGAACTTCGCGCAGTCGGCCGGCTCGAATTTCACGCCGTCGGGCAGCTTCTGGCCGGTGAGGAACTTCGGATCGATACCGGTCGGGGGCACCTCGGTGACGGAGAACTGCGTACCGAAGCTGGACTTCAGATCGGTGATCTTCCCGATATCGGCGGTCGGCGCGGACTTGCCGCAGCCGGCGAGTGCGGCGGCGCAGCCGAACACCGCAATGAGCTTGGGGGACAACATCGGCGTCAATGTACCCGCAGATCTGAGTACCTACAGGTAGCTGGACAGCGTTTCGGCGTCCCCGGGGTAGCCCAGACGGCGGGTGACATCCACCAGTTTGGCTAGAAGATCCGCAGGATGGTGCACCAGATCGGGACATTACCTAGTAGCCGCCGGCGCTCTTACTGAACGCGTCCGCAGCATTTACCGGGGTTGACCGGAGAACAACCGTGCACCAACTTAAGAGTTGCCTTCGCCAAATACCTCTGTACCCGCGAAGTACCCCGATGCATAGGAGTGCACGCAACCATGTTTCCGGCAATAGATCTCGCATCAGTGAAATATGTCGGCCGCATCGGCGCATTGGCCGTGGCTCTGGGCATTGGCGGCGCGGTTTCGTTCACACCGTACGTTGCGCGTGCCGATGATTCCCCGTCGTCGGCCGCCGATTCCGCTTCCGAATCCCCTTCGGCCGCTTCGGGGTCGCCCTCGGCGAATTCAGCCTCGGGTACCGACGCTCACAGCGATCGGGGTCAGCGCGGCGCCGGGACTCCACGCACCTCGCGGACCCGCACGGCGTCGCCGGCGTCAACCGAGTCGAGAACAGGGAACCGGCGCGGACTACGCAACGACGCTCTCCCAGCCGCGGCCGCGGCCGACCTCGACGGCGCTCGCAGTTCGCATCGCGATATCAGCGGGCCCCTGCCGGAAACGGCTCCGGTCAAGACCCAAGCCGACATGCCCACACCTATTCCGCTTGCCCAGCCGAAGGTCTCTGCCGCCGCATCTGTCGCGCGGCCCGCCGTTTCAGGGCTCAACCAGACCGGGCTCAACCAGACCGGGCCCACCCAGACGGCGCTGCCCGCCGCGGCAGTGGCACGACCGATGGCCGCCGCATCAGCTCTCGCATCGATTCCCCGCAGGGCGACCGCGGGTGACAACATCGGAGCGCCCGGCGGTCCGCTGAACTTTGTCGCGGCAGCGCTGTCACTCATCAGCCGCGAGCTCACCCGGCTGAAACTCACCGACCGGCGGGCCACGCGACCCGTTCTGAGCAGTCAGGCGGCCGCGACGTCGGCAGGTGCTCCGACGGTGACCTACCGCGCCGGCGACAACTGGGGAACGGGTTTCATCGGCACGATGAACGTGACGGCCGGCCCGTCCAATCTCAACGGCTGGACGATCAGTTTCAACACACCGGCACAGATCACCAACATCTGGAACGGAGTCATCTCCAGTCACGTCGGCGACACCTACGTGGTGACCAACGCGGCGTGGAACGGTCAGGTCGCCGCCGGGCAGACCACCTCGTTCGGTTTCCAGGCCAGCACCGGTAGCACCGGATCGGCGGTGACCGGCCTGCAACTCAAAGGTGGTGCGGCCCCGGCGCCGGTTCCGGCGCTGCCGGGGGTCACGGTGGGCAACGTGACGGTGGCCGAACCGAGCACCGGAACCACCCCGGCCGTCTTCGCGGTCACGCTGTCCAAGGCGTCGACGACACCGGTCACCATCGGCTACGCCACCGCCAACGGCACCGCCACCGCCGGCGCCGACTACACCGCCACCTCCGGCACGCTGTCCTTCGCCCCCGGCGTCACCACACAGCAGATCAGCGTCCCCGTCCTGCGCGACACCCGCACCGAGCCCAGCGAGACCTTCACCGTCAAACTGTCCAACCCGATCGGCGCCACCCTCACCACGGCCACCGCAACCGGCACCATCACTGGGCCGGTGGTCACGCTGCCGGGAGTCACGGTGAGCAACGTGACGGTGGCCGAACCGAGCACCGGAACCACCCCGGCCGTCTTCGCGGTCACGCTGTCCAAGGCGTCGACGACACCGGTCACCATCGGCTACGCCACCGCCAACGGCACCGCCACCGCCGGCGCCGACTACACCGCCACCTCCGGCACGCTGTCCTTCGCCCCCGGCGTCACCACACAGCAGATCAGCGTCCCCGTCCTGCGCGACACCCTCACCGAGCCCGGCGAGACCTTCACCGTCAAGCTGTCCAACCCCACCGGCGCCACCCTCACCACGGCCACCGCAACCGGCACCATCACCAACACGAGCATCCCGGTACCGGCCACCCTGCCGAGGGTGTCCATAGCTGATCTCTCGGTGACAGAGGGCAACGGCGAACACGCCCACTTCATGTTCGTGGCCACGCTGGACAAGGCCTCGGCCAATCCGGTGAGCGTCGCGTACGCGACCGCCAACGGCACCGCGACCGCCGGCGTCGACTACACCGCGGAGTCCGGCACCATCACCTTCGCCCCGGGCGTGACCACCCAGACGTTGCACGTCGGCATCCTCGGCGACACCGCCGTCGAGCCGAATGAAACGTTCACCGTCACGCTGTCGGGTGCCACCGGTGCGACGATCGCCAGAGCACTGGCGGTCGGCACGATCACCGATGACGACGTCGCCGCGGCGCCGACGCCCGGACTGAGTATCTCGGATGCATCGGCGACCGAGCCCGGATCCGGCGGCATGGCACCAGGTTTCCTGCGCACCGCCGGCAACCAGATCATCGACTCCCAGGGCAAGACGGTGCAGATCTCCGGGGTCAACTGGTTCGGCATGGAGTCCACCACCCAGGCTCCGCACGGCCTGTGGACACGCAGTTACAAAGAGATGATCAACGAGATGACCGGACTGGGTTTCAACACCATCCGGCTGCCGTACTCCAGCGAGCTGCTGCACACCACCGCCGCACCCAATGGCATTGATTTCTCCAAAAACCCTGATCTGCAGGGTCTTTCGGGTGTGCAGGTGATGGATGCGATCATCGCCTACGCCGGACAACAGGGTATGCGGGTGATCCTCGACCATCACCGCAGCGGCGCCGGCGCGGGAACATCCGACAATGGCCTGTGGTACGACAGCACCTACACCGAGGATGCCTGGGTGGCCGATTGGGTCACCCTGGCCAACCGTTACAAGACCAACTCGACGGTGATCGGCTTCGACCTGCACAACGAACCGCATAACGGCACCTGGGGCGGTGGCGGGGCCACCGACTGGGCGCGGGCGGCCGAGCGGGCCGGCAACGCCGCTCTGGCGGTCAACCCGGACCTGCTGATGTTCGTCGAGGGCGTCGGGACCTACCAGGGCCAGAACTACTGGTGGGGTGGCAACCTGATGGGGGTCAAGGACCGCCCCATCGTGTTCAACGTGGCCAACCGGCTCGTCTACTCACCGCATGACTACCCCAACTCGGTCTTCCCCCAG
>DAIPYT010000099.1:0-11027 GCA_036782595.1 Mycobacterium sp.
GTTCTCGACGGCCCGCCGCCAACGCGGTCCAGGCCAGCGGTGCCGCGGCCGGAGCATCATCGTGACCACCCCTGGCGGAGGTGATTCCCGGAGCAACAGCCGATGCGGGGGCCGCCGGCGGTGGGGGCGGTGTCGCCGAATCAGTCTCGACGGACCGCCGGACAGCCGCCGCTGACGCCGGCGGCGAAACGCGGTCTTCCGCCATGGCCGCTCCGCTGCGGGAGGAGCGCGGCGCGCTCGAGACGGCTGCCGTCTGCGGTACAACCTTCCCCGCCCCACCCACTCGCGCACGTGGCTGCTCACGGTTCCCCGCACGACCTGGGCTGGCATGAGCCGATCCCCTAGCCTTCGGCCCTGCCGAAGAGTCAGAAGAGTCATTAGTCGACGCCTCCGACCCCTTGGCGTCAGCCCAGGCGACCGGCATCGATCCGACTGCCAGACCGATACCCAGCGCCACCGCCAGAGCGCCGACTCGGCCTACATATCGCGCTGATCCCGTGTGGCAACGGCTCGGCGCGAGCTGCATGCGATCCCCGACAGGCATGGTCCCTCCCTGGTTACAGCGCCGGATCACAACGTGAATCCACGAAACTCTAGGATTTAAACACCTCGCCGCGAAGACTTCCGTGTTGCGGCGTCTTTTTGAATCGACCAGGGGCGCCCGGGAACGTGACCTTCCTTTACCTTTCCAACGCTTTGGTGCTGCTGATAGCGCCCTGGGCGCTCTGGGTGCGTCGCGACACCGTCCATTCCCGATGGGACGGCCCGATCACCGCCGGGGTCGCGTTGTTCGCCATCGGAGCGGGGCTGGATTCACCGTGGCCCACTATGGCGGCCGCATCGTTTCCGCTGACCGGCAAGTTCTACCTGCTGAACTGTTGTGGCCATATCTGTTACCTCCTGGGTGCGACAAGGGGGCTCAAGGCCGTGGCCCTGCGGCTCATGTCCGACCATGCCATCGAGGGTTTCATGAAGACCCGCGTCCTGCCGCCGGTCCTGCTGGCCGCGGGGGTCATGGTGGTATGCCTTCTGCAGAGCCCCCGTACGGCGGACATGTCGGCTGCAAACCTGTATTTCGTGGCACCGGACGGATGGCTGGTGGCGTACTGGGTGACGTACTTCCTCACAATGACGGGACTCAACGCCGTCGCCATGTATGGCAGTTTCGCCCTGCGCGGCAGCCCCCGATCGCCCACCCACGATCTCCTGGTGGCCGCGACCGCGCTCGGAACGCTGGCATGCTGGGGGTTCTTCGTGGCCATCGTGACCGGTCAGCACCGACTGATTGCGACGGTTATCTGGCCCGGCACGCAGATCGCGATCATCGCCGGCGCCATCGCCTGCGCCCTCTCCTGGCGGCACCGGAGGGGTGAACTGGCCCAAACGATCCAGCACCCCCGAAACTGAAGCCACGCAGGGGGTTCGCCCTGCGTGGCTTCAGATTCAGTCCGGGGCAGGCCGCCCAGACGCTAGGCCGTCTCGGTGATCGGCCGGTCCACCCAGCTCATCAGGTCGCGAAGCTTCTTGCCGGTGACCTCGATGGGGTGCTCGGCGTTCTGCTTGCGCAGCGCCTCGAGTTCTTTGTTGCCGCCCTCCATGTTGGCCACCAGCCGCTTGACGAAGGTGCCGTCCTGGATCTCCTTGAGGATCTGCACCATCCGCTTCTTGGTGTCGGCGTCGATGACGCGCGGACCGGACAGGTATCCGCCGAACTCCGCGGTGTCAGACACCGAGTAGTTCATCCGGGCGATGCCACCCTCGTACATCAGGTCGACGATCAGCTTGAGTTCGTGCAGCACCTCGAAGTAGGCCAGCTCCGGGGCGTAGCCCGCCTCGACCATCACCTCGAAGCCGGTCTTCACCAATTCCTCGGTGCCGCCGCACAATACGGCCTGCTCACCGAACAGGTCGGTTTCGGTCTCGTCCTTGAAGGTGGTCTTGATGACGCCGGCCCGGGTGCCGCCGATGCCCTTGGCGTAGGACAGTGCCAGGGCCAGACCGTTGCCGGTCGGATCCTGCTCGATGGCCACCAGGCAGGGCACACCCTTGCCGTCGACGAACTGGCGGCGCACCAGGTGGCCGGGGCCCTTGGGCGCGACCATGCCGATGGTCACGTCGGCCGGCGGCTTGATCAGCCCGAAGTGGATGTTGAGGCCGTGGCCGAAGAACAGCGCGTCGCCGGCCTTGAGATTCGGCTCGATGTCGTTTTTGAAGATCTCGGCCTGCGCGGTATCAGGCGCCAGCAGCATGATCACATCAGCCCACTTGGCGACCTCGGCCGGGGTGTCGACCTCCAAACCCTGCTCTTCGACCTTGGCCCGCGACTTGGAGCCCTCCTTGAGACCCACCTTCACCTGGGCGCCGGAGTCGCGCAGGCTCAGCGAGTGAGCGTGCCCCTGGCTGCCGTAGCCGATCACACCGACCTTGCGGCCCGCAATGATCGACAGGTCGGCGTCGTCGTCGTAGAACATCTCGATTGCCACGTGAACTTTTCCTTCTGTTGTTTCTGCTGCTGAGCTGTTTCTTTTACTTGGAGTTCGTCATGCCGCGCGGTCCGCGCGATAGTGCTACCACACCGGACTGCACGGTCTCGCGGATGCCATAAGGCTCCAGCACCCGGAGAAGCGCCTCGAGTTTCTCCTCGGTGCCGGTGGCCTCGATGGTCAGCGACTCGGTGGACACGTCAATCACCTTGGCGCGGAACAGGTTCACCGCTTCGATGACCTGGCTGCGGTTGCCGGCATCGGTGCGGACCTTGATCAGCGCCAGCTGGCGCGCAACCATGTTGTCCTCGTCGTGCTCGAGAATCTTGATCACGTTGATCAGCTTGTTGAGCTGCTTGGTGATCTGCTCGAGCGGGGTCTCCTCGGCGGTGACGACGATGGTCATCCGGGACATGTTCTTGACATCGGTGGGGCCCACCGCCAGTGACTGGATGTTGAACCCGCGGCGGGAGAACAGGGCGGCCACCCGGGCAAGCACGCCGGGCTTGTCCTCGACGAGCACCGACAAAGTGTGGGTAACACTCTTTGAATCAGACGAAGTGCTCATCAGGCACGTCCTTCGGAATTGTCCTCGTCGAACAGCGGCCGGATGTTGCGGGCCGCCATGATCTCGTCGTTGCCGGTGCCGGCGGCCACCATCGGCCACACCTGGGCGTCGGCGCCCACGATGAAGTCGATCACCACCGGCCGGTCGTTGATGGCACGGGCCTGGTTGATGATGTCGACGACGTCTTCGGCACGCTCGCAGCGCAATCCGACACACCCCATCGCCTCAGCCAGCTTGACGAAGTCGGGAATGCGCTGGCTGTGAGTGGCCAGGTCGGTGTTGCTGTAGCGCTCCCCGTAGAACAGCGTCTGCCACTGCCGAACCATGCCCAGGTTGCCGTTGTTGATCAACGCGACCTTGATCGGAACACCTTCCACCGCGCAGGTAGCCAACTCCTGGTTGGTCATCTGGAAGCAGCCGTCGCCGTCGATGGCCCACACCTCGGTGTCCGGGCAGGCCATCTTGGCGCCCATCGCCGCCGGGATGGCGTAGCCCATGGTGCCCAGGCCCCCGGAGTTCAGCCAGGTGCGCGGCTTCTCGTAGGAGATGAACTGCGCCGCCCACATCTGATGCTGGCCGACCCCTGCGACGTAGATCGCGTCCGGCCCGGCGATCTTACCGAGCTGCTCGATGACGTATTCGGGGCTGAGGCTGCCGTCGCTCTGCGGGCCGTAGCTCAGCGGGTAGGTCTCGCGCACGTTGTTCAGATAGGACCACCAGGGGGCCAGATCGGAATCATCAACGCCTTCGTTGCCGATGTGGTCCTCCCCGGCAGGCATCCGCCGGAATGCGTCGATCAGGTCGCGGATGACGGCCTTGATATCGCCGACGATCGGGACGTCGGCGTTCCGGTTCTTGCCGATCTCGGCCGGGTCGATATCGGCGTGGATCACCTTGGCCTCCGGCGCGAAGGTGGACAGCTTGCCGGTGACCCGGTCGTCGAAGCGGGCACCGAGGGTGATCAGTAGGTCGCTGCGCTGCAGCGCGGCCACCGCGGCGACGGTGCCGTGCATACCGGGCATGCGGAGGTTCTGCGGGTGGCTGTCCGGGAAGGCACCGCGGGCCATCAGGGTGGTCACCACCGGGATGCCGGTCAGCTCGGCGAGTTCCTTGAGCTCCTCGCATGCCTCGCCGCGGATCACTCCGCCGCCGACGTAGAGAACCGGTTTGCGGGCGGTACTGATCAGCTTGGCGGCTTCCTTGATCTGACGGGTGTGCGGTTTGGTGTTCGGCTTGTAGCCGGGCAACTCCAGCTGCGGCGGCCAGGAGAAGGTGCACTCGCCCTGCAGCACATCCTTGGGGATGTCGACCAGCACCGCGCCGTGCCGGCCGGTGGAGGCGATGTGGAAGGCCTCGGCGAGCGAGCGGGCGATGTCATCCCCGTCGCGGACCAGGATGTTGTGCTTGGTGATCGGCATGGTGATGCCGGTGATGTCGGACTCCTGGAAGGCGTCGGTGCCGATCAGGGCGCGGCCGACCTGCCCGGTGATGGCGACGACCGGGATGGAGTCCATCTGGGCGTCGGCCAGCGGGGTGACCAGGTTGGTAGCCCCGGGCCCGGAGGTGGCCATCATGACCCCCACCCGGCCGGTGGCGTGTGCGTAGCCGCTGGCCGCGTGGCCGGCGCCCTGCTCGTGGCGCACCAGCACGTGGCGCAGTTTCTGGGAGTCGAACAGCGGGTCGTACACCGGCAGCACCGCGCCGCCGGGGATGCCGAAGATGAGGTGGACACCGAGTTCCTCCAGGGAACGCACGACCGCCTCGGCGCCAGTCATCTGAACCGGCGCTACCGGCTGCGCGGAATGGCCGTTGCGCGCGTCGTGTGCGCCGTTGGTCGGCTGAGCCGACTTCTCGGTTGCTCGGGTAGCAGGTGCGCTCACTGTGGTCCTCGATGTCGTGTTGGGCTGGGCGTTTTGATTCGGTATTGAGTTCTCGATCGGTGGCAAGAAAAAACCCCCGTCAGCGTGGGCGGCTGTACGAGGGTTGCGCGCTGGTGCGTGTGGCTAGACCCGGCGGGGGGCAAGCGCGGCACCAACGCGCTGACCTACTACAAGCTTTCCGCCGGTCGTCACCCCCGCAGGCTAGCCTCAGCACAGCTCAAGCGTCAAATTGCGGGGCACCGGCCCCGCAGTGCAAAGATGGCGCAATGCCGCAGGGATCAGAGAGCGCCAAGACCGTGATCCGGATTTCTCCCATGGCGCACATGGCCTCGGTGTTCCTGGTTTTCGCGCTGTTGACCGTCGGACCGGCGTTCGGCACCGTCGGTATGTTGCTGTCGTTGCTCGTTCCGCTGCTGATCTCGGTCGCCATCGAGCGCGTCCGTACGGTGGCCGACGCCGATACCGTGACCACCCGCACGCTGCTGAAAAGCCGGACGGTCTTGTGGCCGCAGATCGAGGGGCTGGCTTTCACCCGGAGTCGGTGGGCGCGGGCGCGTCTGACCGACGAGTCCGACATGCTGCTGCCGGCGGTGACGTTCGCCACGCTGCCCCGGCTCACCGCGGCGAGCGGTGGCCGGGTTCCCAACCCCTACCAGCGCTAGAACCCGAACCCCGGGGCCGGGACTTCAGGCGAACGGGTTGTTGCCCCGCAGGAACAGCCAGGCAGCGACGCCGCCGCCCACCCCGAGCACGAAGGCCAGAAACGATCCGATGAACGGCCGGCGCGCCCAACCGCGGCCACCGTCGAAGCCGTAGCGGCCCGGCCCGGCCAGGATGATCGTGGTGGCTGCGGCCAGGAGAACCAGGAGGTACTCAGCGGCCGAACCGAAGACGAACAGCCCGCCGTCCTCCCGTTGCGCGGTGAATGTCGCCAGCACACTGTTGACCAGGAACCCCAGCGCCACCGCCGCGGCCACGGGGGTGAACAAGCCGAGCACCAGCAGCACTCCCGAGGCGATCTGCGCGCCCGCGGCAACGTAGGTCAGCAGGTCGGCATTCTGGTAGCCGGCCTCGATCAGGGCTTCCCGGAATCCCTGGAGTCCGGGGCCTCCCCACCAGCCGAACGCGTTCTGCAACCCATGGGCGATGAACACCACACCCAAGGCCACCCGCAGTACCAGCAGACCGAGGTCCTGGGTACCGCGTCGGCCGGCCACCTTGGCCCGTTCCTCGGCGTCGATCGGGGTGATCTCCAGGGGTCCGGCCGGCGGCGGTGACTGCTGCGCGGGTTGCACCGTCGGCTGCACATAGGGCAGCGGTTCGGGTTCCTGCAGCAACCCGTATCCGGTGGAGGGCCCCGGGGCCGGCGCAGTTGGCGGAGGGCTGAATGAGCCGCGCAGCTTGGTGGTCTCGGCGTCACCGCCGAAGGGCGCGGCGAAGGCCCCGGTCGACAGGTCATCCTGGGGATCGACCAGCCGGGCCGACACCGGGCGCACCGGGGAATCCTCGGGACGCTGCCAGCCAGGATCGGGGTTTTGGCTTGTCACAGACGCCAGGGTAAGTGTTCTCGACGGCAAATCGGGGATTTGCCGTCAGTGTTAGTCGGTGTTATCCGCGCAAAATCAACACCGAATCGAGGTTTTTCTTCGCGCCATGCGCCGGGCGTGATGGCGGATACCGCCGCGCGATCCGTAACCTGACGGCATGCGAATGCGTCCGTCGCGCTCAACCGTGGCCGTGGTCTGCGCGGCCACCGTCCTGCTGTCGGGCTGCGCACGCTTCGACAACGCCGTCTCGCAGCCGTTCTCCACTCCCCCGGAATTGACGCCGGGGCCCCCGTCGACGCCGCCGCCTCCCCCACCGTTGCCGCCCAAACCGTTCCCGAAGGTGTGCCCGGCACCCGGGGTCATGCAGGGCTGCCTGGAGAGCACCAGCGGCTTGATCATGGGGTCGGACGCCAAGACCGCCCTGGTCGCCGAACGCACCACCGGCGCGATCAAGAAGGTCTCGGTGAGTGCGGAACCGACGGTCAAGACCGTCATCGGTGTCGACGGCAGCGGCGACGGCGGGCTGATGGACATCGCGCTGTCCCCGACCTACTCCCAGGACCGGCTGATGTACGCCTACATCAGCACCCCGACCGATAACCGGGTGGTCCGGCTCGCCGACGACGATGTGCCCAAGGACATCCTGACCGGAATCCCCAAGGGCGCCATCGGCAACACCGGCTCGCTCATCTTCACCAGCCCGACGACATTGGTGGTGCAGACCGGCGACGCCGGCAACCCGGGGGCTGCAAACGACCCGAACTCTCTGGCGGGCAAAGTCATTCGCATCGAGCAGCCCACCACGGTGGGGCAGGCGCCACCGACCACCGCGCTGAGCGGCATGGGCGCAGGCGGCGGGATGTGCCTGGATCCGGCCGACAAGGCGCTCTACGTCACCGACCGCACGCCCGGGGGTGATCGGTTGCAGCGCATCGGTTCGGACGGTAAGGCCACCACGGTGTGGACCTGGCCGAACCGGCCCGGAGTGGCCGGCTGCGTGGCACTGGATGGCACCGTCCTGGTCAACCTGGTCAACACCAAACAGACCGTCGCGATCCGATTGGCGCAGGCCACCGGCGCGGTGACCGGTGACCCCGAGGTGGTGCGTCAGGACAAACACGGCCATGCCTGGGCGCTGGACGTCGCGCCGGACGGCAACATCTGGGGTGCGACGGTGAACCGCACGGCCGGGGATGCCGAGAAGCTCGATGACGTGGTCTTCCCACTCTTCCCGCAGGGCGGCGGCTTCCCGCGGTCCAACGCCGATGTGACCTGAGTCAGAGACTCCCGTGGTTGGGCCGGGCGGATCAGTGGTGGCTGAGGTACCAGGTCACCGTGGTGGCGATCACTACCGCGTACAGCAGTAGCGAGGTGATTCCCATCCGCCGGTCGAGTGCGTGCAGCAGCGCTTCGGCCGACTCCTGGGTGGATCGCCGACTGGCGAACACCGCATAACCCATGGCGCACAGGATGTAGGCCATCGACAGGATGTAGATGACGTCGACCATCATCAGGTACTCCACCGAGGGCAGATCGGAATCGGTGGTCCACTGCAAAGCCACCATCGTCAACATCGCGGTGACCCCGATTCCGGTGCGGGCATCCTCAAGTCGGGCCGGCAGCATGTAGATCAGTGACGTGATCAGGATGACGATGAGGATCGGCAGCATGATCTTCACCAGATAGGGCAACGCATCCCGCGCGAGCGGAACATCCAACACGATTCGGGAGTAGCTGACGTTGGGTGGGCTGCGAAGGTCGCCGAACCCGGTCGGGTACCGATGGTCCACCACTGTCAGGCTGGGCGTCCCGATTCGGAAACCGGGGATCGTCACCTGATCGCTGATGGTCACCGGCGTCGTGTCGAGGACGAATTCAAGCTCGCGGTTGTCCTGATTGACGTCCTCGAGGGCCACCGTTAATTGTTGGGTGTCGAACGGAAACCGGTGCAGGTCCATGCTCTTGCTGAACACGCCCTGATAGCGGAAACCCTGGTACTTCGTGCCGTCCGGCATGTCGACGGGTTCCTCCGGAAACGGCCTGCCGGTCACACCACCGGCCGATGATGAAGTGGTGTTCTCCATGGCGTTGGAATTCATCACCTCGATCGAGTCGGTCGGATCGACGATCGGATTCTTCCAGCGGAACCACATGTAGAAGTCGACGGTGAAACTGCCGGTTTCGGTGTCGAGTTCCTGGATGTCGTTGATGTAGGCGCCGACGATCACCTTTGAAGGGTCGGGAGCGGCAGTCGCCGGCCCCGAAGCCGCAAGAACCGGCCACAGCCCCATGCCAAGCACCAGAAGGGCGTGAGTGAGGTTGACGACCCAACGCCGCGCCCGCCGCATGTCCATGGGGCACACCGTACCTATCGCCGGTTTGCCTAGCTTGGATCCACCGCGAGTCGGACGTACTCGCGTCGGCGGCCCAGCACACTGGGCAGCCAGGGGCCGACGTCGACGGCCTCGATCCACCGGGTCCGCTCCAACAGCATGCCGAGCACCGTCACAGCCTCAAGCCGAGCCAGCGGAGCGCCCAGACAGAAGTGCACACCTTTGCCGAAACTCATGTGCCCCTTGCTGACCTGCCGGTCCAGCCGGAACTCGTCGGGGGCGGCGAAGTGGGCGGGGTCGCGATTGGCAGAACCCCACAGCAGCAGGACGCGAGAGTCCTTCGGCAGTTCGGCGGCGGCCAGTTCGGTGTCCTCCAGCACGTGGCGGTAGTGGGCGCGGAACGGCGGTTCCAGGCGCAGCGTCTCCTCCACGAACACGCCCAGCAACTCAGGCCGGCTGCGAAGCAGGTGCTGCAGGTCGCTGTCGCTAGTCAGGATGGACACCGCTGTTCCGAGCAGCGAAGCCGTCGACTCCCCGCCCGCGCTGAACAGCGAGACCAGGATCAGCTGGGCGGCCAGACCGTCGATCTCACCGGCGGCGCGCGCGGCGGCCAGCACGCCGATCAGGTCCTCGCCGGGGTCGGCCGCAGCCTCCCGTAACCGCTCGATGATGTAGCCGCTCAACTCGCCGATGGCGGTCATCGAAGCGGCCAGTTCCTCGGCCGACATCAGCCCGTCGAGTAGCTGGGTGCTGGCGTAGCCCCACCTCGCCAACTGGTCGGCGTCGGTGTCGGGCACACCGATCAGGTCGGCGACGATCATCATCGGCAGCCGGTTGGCGACGGCATCCATCCACTCCACCGAACCGGAATCCGCCTGAGTCCAGAGCTCTTCGAAGACCTCGGCGATCCGCGGTTCCAAAGCCTTGACCCGCTTGGCGGTGAACTGGCCCAGCATCAGCTTGCGGTGCAGTGCGTGGATGGGATCGTCGGCGGTCACCAGGATGTGCGTGGAACCGCCGACGCCTTCCATCTGGAACGGCGCGACGCCACCCTCGGCGGTGTAGGTCATGGTGGCGGTCAGATTGGAGGAGAAGACTTCGGGCCGGTTGGCCGCTTCGGTGATGGCCGCCCAGCTACTGGCCAGGTAGAAGCCGGAATCCCCGATCTGGTGCACACCACCCTCTTCGCGCAGCCTGCCGTAGAGCGGATAGGGATCCTGGATCGTGCTGTCGCCGAAGAACTCTGCCGGATCCACCGTCGCAGCGCGTGTCATCATGCGCCCCGGCCGGTCAGCACCAGACCCGGATCGAATGTCGCCCGGGCGGCCACCGATGCGGCGGCCGCGGACACCACCAGTGCGGCGGCGTCGTCATAACCCTTGGGAAACACAATCTCGGCGCTGTCGGGGCCGTCCCGGTGGGCCATCAGCCAATCGTAAAGCAGCCAGTCCAGCGCGCAGGTCACCGCCAAGGGGTCCGCCTCCGGCAGCCGCGCCGCCCGCACCACAGCCTGCAGCGCGTCGCGGTGTTCTTTGCGGGCGCCTTCCTTGTTGGCCCCGGAACTGTCGAACATGAGCATCGACAGAGTCAGTGGAAAGCGTTGTCCGGCATCGGTTCGCACCACCCAGCGACCGCCCCGCCACGGTTGATCGGGGTCGACCTGGTGGAACTCTCCGTAGCCACCGACGACCCCCAGGCCGGGATCGTCGAGTTCACCCTCGAACGGAGCGGGCCCGAGCAGGCCCAGCGGCGCGCGGGCCCGGATGGAGAACAGCGCCGAGGTGCCGATGATCTTGCCGGCCCGCAGATCCGCCGACAGCCCCGTCTTCTCCAGCGCCGCAGCGTATTCGAAACACAACCGGTCGAGACTGCGGTGCAGTTCCAGCAGCCCGTCGCGTTCGTCGGCGCCGGCCGGCCTGCGCCCACCGCCCAGGATCTCACCGAACTGCTCGGCGGCGATGATCAGAGCGTCGTCGAGGGCTTCCAGGTGGGTGGCGACCAGGCGGTCGGGTTCCTCGTCGTCGACCACCAGTGCCTGCAGCGAGGTCGGGCTACCGGTCGGTGTGGCCCAGTAGAAACCGATCTGGCCGTCGGACTGAACGATGCGAGGCCTCACTGGTCATCTCCCCCCACTGCTCTCCGCCACAGCATCACCCGGTTATTGCCGGAGTCGGCGACGGCCAGGGTGTCGCCGTGCAGCGATAATCCGTACGGCC
>DAIPYT010000100.1:0-10995 GCA_036782595.1 Mycobacterium sp.
CGCGAGAGTGGCGGCGGCGCAAGCCATACCGGTGGCTGCGTCAGATTCTGCCCGACCCGCAGTACGCCCCCGGCTATCTCAACGAGTTCGGCGGGCATTTCATGATCACCCCGGAGATGCGGGCCCAGGCGGAGGCGTTCCGGGATCGGCTGAAGGGCCGGCGTCGATGACCCTGATGCGGGCGGTGCTGCCCGATCTGGCCGGCCTGGTCTACGCCGAGCTCTTCCACGACCCGCCGGATCTCACCCCGCTACCGGAGGAGGAGCCGCTGGTGGCCCGCTCGGTGGCCAAGCGCCGCAACGAGTTCGTCACCGTGCGGCACTGCGCGCGACTGGCCATGGGGCAGCTCGGGGTACCGGATTCGCCGATCCTCAAGGGGGAGAAGGGCGAACCGCAGTTTCCCAACGGTCTGGTCGGAAGCCTCACCCACTGCGAGGGCTATCGCGGCGCGGTGGTGGCCAGACAGTCCGCGGTGCGTTCGATCGGGATCGACGCCGAACCGCACGGAGTTCTGCCGGACGGTGTGCTCGACGCGATCAGCCTGCCGGTCGAGCGCCGCGAGATCTCGGATCTACCGGCGGGGTTGCATTGGGACCGGATCCTGTTCTGTGCCAAGGAAGCCACCTATAAGGCGTGGTTTCCGCTGACGGAGCGCTGGCTGGGTTTCGAGGACGCCCACATCACCTTCGATATCGATTCTGACGGCGGTGGCAGCTTCGTGTCGCGCATCCTGATCGACCCCGCGGCCCGATCCGGCCCGCCGTTGGAGGAACTGACCGGCCGTTGGTCGGTGGCCGGGGGACTGGCACTGACGGCGATCGTGCTGTGAGTGCCGGCACGCCACAAGCCGGGATCGTCATCGTCGACAAACCGGCCGGGATGACCAGCCATGACGTGGTGGGACGCTGCCGCCGGATCTTCGGCACCCGCAAAGTCGGCCATGCCGGGACCTTGGACCCGATGGCCACCGGTGTGCTGGTGGTCGGAATCGAACGTGCCACCAAGATCCTCGGCCTGCTGACCGCGACGGCCAAGTCCTATTCGGCGACCATCCGGCTGGGCCGGTCCACCTCAACCGATGACGCCGAAGGTGAAGTGCTGCAGGATGTTCGCGCGGCGCACCTGACCGACGAGGCGATCGCGTCCGGTATCGCAGCACTGCGCGGCGAGATCCTTCAGCGACCCTCCACGGTCAGTGCCGTCAAGATCGGCGGCAAGCGGGCCTATCAGTTGGCCCGCGAGGGGGAGACGGTGGAACTGGCCCCGCGCGGGGTCCGCATCGACCGGTTCGACATCCTGGACATTCGCCGCGACGGGCCGTTCATCGACGTCGACGTCGATGTGGACTGTTCGTCAGGCACCTACATCCGGGCGCTGGCCCGGGACCTCGGCGAGGCGTTGGGAGTCGGCGGCCATCTGACGGCGCTGCGGCGCACCCGGGTGGGGGGCTACGGCCTGGATCACGCTCGCACCCTTGAGGAACTCACCGCGAACCCGACGCTGAGCTATCCGCTCGACCAGGCCTGTCTGCTGGCCTTCCCGCGCCGGGACATCACCGATGCGCAGGCGGTGGACGCCAGCCACGGCCGGCCGCTCGCGGCGGCGGGCCTGTCCGGTGTCTATGCCGCAACGGACGCCGGGGACCGGGTGGTGGCGCTTCTCGAGGACCGCGGTCCGAGAACGAAATCGGTGGTGGTGATCCGCCCGGCGACGCTCTAGCCGCGACATTAGGCTTGGCGGCGTGGAACGCTGGCGCGGGCAGGACGACATCCCGTCCGACTGGGGCCGTTGTGTGCTGACCATCGGCGTGTTCGACGGTGTGCACCGCGGCCACGCCGAACTCATCGCCCGGGCCGTCAAGGCAGGCCGGGAGCGCGGCGTTCCGACGGTTCTGATGACCTTCGACCCGCACCCGATGGAGGTGGTCTTCCCGGGCAGTCATCCCGCCCAGCTGACCACCTTGCCGCGGCGCGCCGAACTCGCCGAGGAACTCGGCATCGACGTATTCCTGGTGATGCCGTTCAGTGCCGACTTCATGAAACTCACCCCGGAGCGCTACATCCACGAACTGCTCGTCGAACGGCTGCACGTACTCGACGTGGTGGTCGGGGAGAACTTCACCTTCGGCAAGAAAGCGGCCGGCAACGTCGCCACACTGCGCAAGGCCGGGGAACGGTTCGGTTTCGCCGTGGAATCGGTCTCGCTGGTCGCCGAACAGCACCAGAGCGAGACGGTCACCTTCTCCTCGACCTACATCCGTGCGTGTGTCGACGCCGGTGACGTTTTGGCGGCCGCCGAAGCACTGGGCCGTCCGCACCGGGTCGAGGGTGTCATCGTGCGTGGCGAGGGCCGCGGCCGCGGTCTCGGTTACCCCACCGCCAATGTGTCCCCACCGATTTACGCCGCGATCCCGGCCGACGGGGTCTATGCGGCCTGGTTCACCGTGCTAGGCCCCGGACCGGGCCCGGGGCCGATGCTGCCCGGACAGCGATACCCGTCCGCGGTGTCGGTGGGCACCAATCCGACGTTCTCCGGGCGCACCCGGACCGTGGAGGCCTTCGTCCTTGACACCACCGCCGATCTCTACGGTCAGCACGTCGCGGTGGACTTCGTGGACCGGATCCGCGGCCAGCGCAGATTCGGCTCGGTCGACGACCTGATCACCGCGATGGGGCGCGATACCGAGAAGGTGCGCACGATTTTGGCGGCGCAGGGCTGAGCCGATAGAGTTCCAGACGGCTGCAGTCCGCGGCGGCCTTCGTTTTTCCACGCGGCACTGAAATGATGGAGTAACTCTCATGGCGTTGACCACTGAGCAGAAGAAGGAAATCCTGGGCCAGTACGGCCTGCACGGAACCGACACCGGTTCCCCGGAAGCCCAGGTCGCGATGCTGACCAAGCGCATCTCGGATCTCACCGAGCACCTCAAGACCCACAAGCACGACCACCATTCCCGCCGCGGCCTGCTGCTGCTGGTAGGTCGTCGTCGTCGGTTGCTCAAGTACGTCGCCCAGGTCGACGTCGAGCGCTACCGCTCGCTGATCGAGCGTCTGGGCCTGCGCCGCTGACGGTGGCCGAGGTCACCCCGGTCGCCGTGTAACATTGAGCCGTCACCGGCCGCGCCGCGGTCTGTGACCTGCGTTTCCACGCCGAGACTCGGCCCGATAGGGCGGTCTTCGGTAGTGGCTGCCGGGAGGATCACCACCCGGCCGCTTCGATCGACGACCGTGGCCAATCGCCCGTCGTCTCGTCACTGGTTGCGCTAAACCAACAGTGAACGAAAGGCTGTACGGACGTATGTCTGTCGCTGAAATCGACGAAGGCGTGTTCGAAGCAACCGCCACCATCGACAACGGGAGCTTCGGCACCCGCACCATCCGATTCGAGACCGGCCGACTGGCCCAGCAGGCCGCCGGCGCAGTGGTCGCCTACCTCGACGACGAAACCATGCTGCTGTCGGCGACCACCGCCAGCAAGGCTCCCAAGGAGCACTTCGACTTCTTCCCGCTGACCATCGATGTCGAGGAGCGGATGTACGCCGCGGGCCGGATCCCCGGTTCGTTCTTCCGCCGGGAGGGCCGTCCGTCCACCGACGCGATCCTGACCTGCCGCCTGATCGACCGGCCGCTGCGCCCGACCTTCGTCTCCGGCCTGCGTAACGAGATTCAGGTCGTCGTCACCATCCTGAGCCTGGATCCCAAGGACCTCTACGACGTATTGGCCATCAACGCCGCGTCGGCGTCCACCCAGATCGCCGGCCTGCCGTTCTCAGGACCGGTCGGCGGCGTGCGGGTCGCGCTGATCTCCGGCTCAAATTCCGGCTCTGCCGGGGGGAGCCAGTGGGTTGCCTTCCCGACCGTGGAACAGCTTGAGGACGCGGTGTTCGACATGGTCGTCGCAGGTCGAAAGGCTGGCGACGACGTCGCGATCATGATGGTCGAGGCCGAGGCCACCGACAAGGTCATCGACCTGGTCGCCGGTGGCGCCAAGGCGCCGACCGAAACCGTGGTCGCGGAGGGCCTGGAGGCCGCTAAGCCGTTCATCGCGATTCTCTGTGACGCCCAGCGCGAACTCGCCGAGAAGGCCGCCAAGCCGGTTGCCGACTACCCGTTGTTCCCGGAGTATCAGGACGACGTCTACACCGCCGTGGCCGACGCGGCGGGCGAGTCGCTGTCGCAGGCGCTCACCATCGCAGGCAAGCAGGAACGCAACGATCGCACCGACGAGATCAAGAACGAGGTGCTCGGCAAGCTCGGCGAGGCGTTTGCCGGCCGGGAGAAGGAGATCGGCGCGGCGTACCGCTCGCTGACCAAGAAGCTTGTGCGCCAGCGGATCCTGACCGACCACTTCCGCATCGACGGCCGCGGTATCACCGATATCCGCGCGCTGAGCGCCGAGGTGGCCATCATCCCGCGCGCCCACGGCAGTGCGCTGTTCGAGCGCGGCGAGACCCAGATCATGGGTGTGACCACTCTGGACATGGTCAAGATGGCCCAGCAGATCGACTCGCTCGGGCCGGAGAAGTCCAAGCGCTACATGCACCACTACAACTTCCCGCCGTACTCCACCGGTGAGACGGGTCGGGTCGGTTCGCCCAAGCGCCGCGAGATCGGCCACGGTGCGCTGGCCGAGCGTGCCCTGATGCCGGTGCTGCCCAGCGTCGAGGAGTTCCCGTACGCCATCCGTCAGGTGTCGGAAGCGTTGAGCTCCAACGGTTCCACCTCGATGGGCTCGGTGTGCGCCTCGACCCTGTCGCTGCTGAACGCCGGTGTTCCGCTCAAGGCTCCGGTGGCCGGCATCGCGATGGGTCTGGTTTCCGACGAGGTGAACGGCGAGACCCGCTACGTCGCGCTGACCGACATCCTGGGTGCCGAGGATGCCTTCGGGGACATGGACTTCAAGGTCGCCGGCACCAAGGAATTCGTCACCGCCCTGCAGTTGGACACCAAGCTGGACGGCATTCCGTCGTCGGTTCTGGCAGGTGCGCTGGCCCAGGCCAAGGACGCCCGGATGACCATCTTGGAGGTGATGGCCGAGGCCATCGACGCCCCCGACGAGATGAGCCCGTACGCGCCTCGGGTCACCGCCATCAAGATCCCGATCGACAAGATCGGCGAGGTCATCGGGCCCAAGGGCAAGATGATCAACGCGATCACCGAAGAGACCGGTGCCTCGATCTCCATCGAGGACGACGGCACGGTGTTCGTCGGTGCCACCGATGGCCCCTCGGCCCAGGCGGCTATCGACCGGATCAACGCGATCGCCAACCCTCAGCTGCCCAAGGTCGGTGAGCGGTTCCTCGGAACAGTCGTCAAGACAACCGATTTCGGTGCGTTCGTGTCGCTGCTGCCGGGCCGCGACGGACTGGTCCACATCTCGAAGCTGGGCCGCGGCAAACGGGTCGCCAAGGTGGAGGACGTGGTCAAGGTCGGCGACAAGCTTCGTGTCGAGATCGCCGACATCGATAACCGGGGCAAGATCTCCCTGATCCCGGTTGCCGAGGAGAACGGATCCACCGAAGCTGCCGCAGGCGACGCCGCACCGGCCCCCGCAGAGGCCGCGACCGCTGACAGTTAAAGATCCCGTCCGGCGCACCGTCCTTCCCGGCGGTCTGCGCGTGGTCACCGAGTATGTGCCCGCGGTGCGGTCGGCGTCGGTAGGCCTATGGGTCAACGTGGGCTCCCGCGACGAAGGTCCGACCGTCGCGGGGGCCGCGCACTTCCTGGAACACCTACTGTTCAAGGCCACCCCGGCGCGCACGTCGGTGGAGATCGCACAGGCGGTCGACGCCGTCGGGGGTGAACTGAACGCGTTCACCTCCAAAGAGCACACCTGCTACTACGCCCACGTTCTCGATGACGATCTGGAGATGGCCGTCGAGTTGGTGGCCGATGTCGTGCTCAACGGGGTCTGCGCGCCGCACGACGTGGAACTCGAGCGTGATGTGGTGCTCGAGGAAATCGCCATGCGCGACGACGACCCCGAGGACACCCTCGGGGACGTGTTCCTGTCGGCCATGTTCGGGGACCATCCGGTTGGCCGCCCGGTGATCGGCAGCATCGACTCGGTGTCCGGGATGACCCGCAACCAACTGCGCTCGTTCCACGTCCGCCGCTACACCCCGGAGCGCATGGTGCTGGCCGTCGCCGGAAACATCGATCACGACCACGTGGTGGCTCTGGCCCGAGAGTTCTTCGGCGAACGCCTGGTCAAAGGCCGCAAGCCGTTGCCACACCGCAAAGGCGGCGGCCGGCTGACCGTACCGCCCGGGCTCACGCTGATATCACGCGATTGCGAGCAGACCCATCTCACCATGGGGGTGCGGGTTCCCGGCCGGCACTGGCCGGACCGGTGGGCTCTGTCGGTGCTCAACACCGCGCTGGGCGGCGGACTGAGTTCGCGGTTGTTCCAGCAGATCCGTGAGACCCGGGGCCTGGCCTACTCGGTGTACTCCGCGGTCGACTCCTTCGCCGACAGCGGCGCGTTCTCCCTCTATGCCGGTTGTCTGCCGGAACGGTTCGACGAAGTGGTCAGGCTGGCCGCAGAGGTGCTCGAAACCGTGGCCCGCGACGGGATCACCGATGCCGAATGCCGCATCGCCAAGGGTTCCCTGCGGGGCGGGCTGCTACTCGGCTTGGAGGACTCCGCATCCCGGATGAACCGGCTCGGTCGCACTGAGATCAATTACGGCCGGTACCGCACCCTGACCAGCACCCTGCGCAGTATCGAGCAGGTGACCGTCCAAGACGTCAACGCCGTCGCACGCAAAGTCCTCTCCGGTCGTTTCGGCGCCGCGGTCCTCGGGCCGCACCGGTCCAAACGGTCACTGCCGCATCGACTGCGAGCCATCGCGGGCTGACCGGTGCCCTTTGCCGTGCAGGATCTCGGCGCCCCGATCATCGGGGCGCCGATGGCCGGCGGACCCAGTACGCCGGCACTGGCAGCGGCGGTGTCCAATGCCGGGGGCTTGGGCTCATTGGCCGCCGGGTACCTGGCCGCCGACCGGCTAGCCGAGGACATCGCCGCGGTTCGGTCGCTGAACAGTGGGCCGCTGGGCGTGAATCTTTTTGTGCCGCAGCCGTGTATGGCCGGACGTGATCAGCTCGACGCCTACCGCAACCTGCTGCTACCGCTGGCTCGGCGCTACGGAGTGGAGCCCGGGTACCCGCGGCCCGATGACGACGGCTGGCAGGACAAGCTCGACGTGGTCGCCGACACCGCTCCAGAGGTGGTGTCATTCACCTTCGGCTGCCCGGCGCCGGAGGTCCTTCGCCGGCTGCGCGGCCGCGGTGTGCTGACGATGGTGACCGTCACCAGTCGGGCCGAGGCGGAGTGCGCGGTCGCGGCCGGGGCCGATGCGTTGGTGGCACAGGGCCCGGCGGCCGGTGGACACCGCAGCGTGTTCGCCGCGAATCAGGAACCACCGGCGCAGTCGCTACCCGATCTACTGGCCCGAACGGTCGACCTCGGGGTTCCGGTGATCGCCGCGGGCGGTCTGGGTGACGCGCACGCCGTCCACGGTGTGCTGGCCGGTGGAGCGGTGGCGGCTCAGGTCGGCACGGCGCTGCTGCTGAGCGACGAAGCCGGCACCAACGCCGTGTACCGGAACGCATTGCGCGACAACCGGTTCACCGACACCGTCGTGACCCGCGCCTTCTCAGGCCGCTACGCGCGCAGCCTGGTCAATGCGTTCAACACCGAGTTCGGCGACTCCGCGCCGCCGGGCTACCCACAGGTCAACCAGATCACCGCACCGATCCGTGCGGCCTCGCTCGCTGCGGGGGATCCGCACGCCACCAGTCTGTGGGCCGGTACCGGATGGCGCGGTGTCTCAACCGGACCCGCAGCGGCGATCATCGGCGCATTGGCCGGATAGCCGCGCGGTCAGGCCAGCAGGCCGGCCGGATCGCTGAAGTGCATGTCGAGGTCGCGGGCGACCTCGGCGTTGAGCAGCTTCCCGTCGTGGGTCGAAAGTCCCTTGGCCAGAGCGGGATCCGCCCCGCAGGCGGCCTGCCAGCCCTTGTCGGCCAGCTTGAGCACATAGGGCATGGTGGCGTTGGTCAGCGCGAAGGTGGACGTGCGCGGTACCGCGCCGGGCATGTTGGCAACGCAGTAGAACACCGTGTCGTGGACGTTGAACGTCGGATTGTCGTGCGTCGTGGGCTTGGAATCCTCAAAGCAGCCGCCCTGGTCAATCGCGATATCGACCAGAACCGCACCCGGCTTCATCTGCGCCACGGTGGCGTTGGTAACCAGCTTGGGCGCCTTGGCGCCCGGCACCAGCACCGCCCCGATGACCAGATCGGCCTGCTTGACCGCGTTCTCCAACTCCAGCCGTGAGGAGTACCGGGTCTCGATGGCGCCGCCGTACTCAGCATCGATCTTGCGCAGCGTATTGACGTTGAGATCGAACACCGTGACGTGGGCACCCATACCCCAGGCGACGGCGGCCGCGTTGTCGCCGGCCATTCCGCCGCCGATCACGACAACCACAGCCGGTGCAACCCCGGGAACCCCGCCCATCAGGACGCCGCGACCGCCTTGGGTGCGCATCAGGTGATAAGCGCCGACGTGGGCCGACAGCCGGCCCGCAACCTCACTCATCGGAGCAAGCAGGGGGAGCGCGCCGTCGGCGGTCTGCACGGTCTCGTAGGCGATCGACGTGGTGCCGGAGGCGATCAGGGCGTCGGTGCACGGCTTGGAAGCGGCCAGATGCAGGTACGTGAACAGCACCTGTCCCTTGCGCATCCGGCTGTATTCGGGCTCGATCGGTTCCTTGACCTTCAGCAGCAGATCGGCCTCGGCCCACACCTGATCGGCGGTCTCGACCATCTGGGCGCCGGCGGCCTTGAAGTCGTCGTCGTGGATAGCCGAACCCTCGCCGGCCCCGGACTGGACCATCACGTCATGGCCGCGGTGCACCAACTCGGCGACACCGGCGGGGGTGATGGCGACACGGTATTCGTTGTTCTTGATCTCAGTCGGGATGCCGACGCGCACGATTGCTCCTTGGGCTGGCCGTGAATAGCTCAGGTAAGTGTGAAGAAAGTTCGACGGCTAAGCAATGAAACCGACAATAATTCGATAAAATTAGGGCATGGTCGAAAATAAGTCGCCCAAGCGTGGTGTGCGGCAGGAAAAACCGAAGGATGTTCAGCCTGTCGACCTCGACGACATCGACCGCAGGATTCTCGCTGCTCTGCATGCCGACGCGCGCATCCCCAACAGTGCTCTGGCCGACGATGTCGGGATCGCTCCGTCCACCTGTCACGGCCGCGTTCGCCGACTCCAGGAACTTGGGGTCATTCGCGGTTTCCATGCCGATATCGATCCAGCTGCCATCGGGCTCCCCCTGCAGGCCATGGTGTCGGTGAGGCTCCAGGCCGGTGCCCGCGGCAAGATCCGTACGTTCATCCAGCAGATCCGGCGTAAACATCAGGTGATCGACGTGTACTTCCTGGCCGGTGCCGACGATTTCATCCTCCACGTGGCCGCCCAAGACACCGACGATCTGCGCTCGTTCGTGGTGGACAACCTCAACGCTGATGCCGATGTGGCCGGAACCCAGACGTCGCTGATCTTCGAGCATCTGCGTGGTGCCTCGCCGCTCTAGTCCGCGAGGAAGTGTCGTTCGGGGTGGTGGTAGTCGTTGGTGCCGCCGGGTAGCGGGATCTGTGCCGGCGGGATCCATTCGGTGGTGCCGTCCTTGCGTTTTCGGGTGGCCCAGCCGCCGGGTTTGATGAGACGGTGGTGGGGTCCGCAAGCGAACGTGAGGTCATCGATGTTGGTGTGGCCGCCGCTGGCCCAGTCGTCGACGTGGTGGGTTTGGGTGAGGTATCCGGGGATGTCGCAGCCGGGGAATGTGCAGCCGCGTTCTTTGGCGTGCAGCACGATTCGTTGGTCGGGGGTGGCGATGCGCTTTGAGCGACCGAGGTAGAGGGCGCGTTCAGTGTGTGTGTCGAACACGGCGAGGTAGTGCCAGGCGTGCGAAGCCATCCGGATCAGGTCTCTGATGGGCAGCAGCGAGCCGCCGGCGGTGACTGCGTGTCCGGCGCCGGTGTGCAGCTGTTCCAGTGAGGTCGAGACGATGACGGTCACCGGTAGGCCGTTGTGCTGGCCCAGTGTCGGGTCGCCGAGTTGGCCTCGGACCAGTGCGGTGATCGCGTCGTGCTGGCGTTGGGCGGGGGTGCGCCGGTCGGCGTCGGCGGCCTCGGGGGTCGGTTCGCCGGTGACGGTGGGGCTTTGGTCGTCGGGGTTGCAAATTCCCGGGGCGGCGAATTTAGCCAGCCAGGCTTCCAGCATGGCCCGCAGTTCGGGGGTGGCGGTCAGTTTGGCCACGCTCATGCCGTCGGGGCGTTGGCGTCCGCACCATTGGAAGCCGCGTTGGGTGGCGCGGTACTCATCGGAGAACGTTCCGTCGGGGTTGAGGGTGGTGGCGAGGCGGCCGGCGACCTTCTCCAGTTGGTCGGGGCGCAGTTCGGTGGCTTTCTCGGCCAGGAACGCCTCGGCTTTCTCCACCTCGGCGGGGTGGATGTCCTCGGGCAGGTCGCGGATGAAGCTCTGGATGGTGCGCAGGTGCTCGATGTCGAGCAGGCCGGCGTCCCAGGCTTTGGCGGTGGCCGGCAAGAGGGGTGGCAGGGCTTGTCCGGTCAGGCTGGTGCGGTGGTGCAGCTGGCCGGTGTCGCGGATTCGCCGTCGGGCTTCGGCGGGGGTGATGCGCAGGACATCGGCGATGACCTTGGCGGTGGCCCCACCCAGGGCCGGGTCCTTACTGCGCTCGATGGAACCGAGCAGATCCAGCGAGGCGGCCCCGGCGCGGCGGCGCACCGTCTCCAGCCGGTCCAGGGTCTCCAGCCGCTCCCGGATGGCCACCGACTCCCAGTCCAGACCACCCAGAGCCTGCACCGCAGCATCCAACGCGGCAACGGCATCGGATATCGAACTCATGTTCGAATTCTATGGCGGGGGTCCGACCGAATTGACTCGTCCTGAATG
>DAIPYT010000101.1:0-10929 GCA_036782595.1 Mycobacterium sp.
CAGGCCGGGCACCAGAACAGGTTGCGGCCCTCCATCTCCGCGGTGCGAACCGGCGTGCCGCACAACCGACACGGTTCACCGGTACGCCGATAGACGTAGGTGCGGGGGCGCCTGGGCCCGTAGGCCGAAGCTCCGTGGTCGTGCTCGGGGCGGACCACGATGATGCGTCCGCGGCGCACCCCGACCTTCATCAGTTCCACCAGATCGGCCCACGCGGCGTCGAACTCGGCCCGGTCGATATCGCGCCCCGGCCGATAGGGGTCGATACCGTGCCGGAACAGCAGTTCACTCCGATAGACGTTACCCACCCCGGCCAGCACCGACTGGTCCATCAGGAGAGCGCCGATCGCCCTGCGCGACTTGGATATCCGCGCCCAAGCCGGGGCGGGGTCGGCGTCGCTGCGCAGCGGGTCGGGACCCAGCCTCGTCAGGATCGCAGCGACCTGGGCCTCGTCGAGCACCTCGCAGGCGGTCGGCCCGCGCAGGTCGGTTCCGTAGTCCACTCCGACGATGCGCATCCGCACCTGCCCCCGCGGTTCGGGCATCGGCGTGCGGTGTTCGCGGAACGTGCCGTAAAGGCCGAGATGCACGTGCACAATTCCACCGCCGTCGTAATGGTGGAACAGGTGCTTACCCCATGCCGACGCGCGCCGGAACTCCACGCCGTCGAGGAGGCCCGCATCGGAGAACCGGCCCTGCGGGCTGGACACCCGGACGATCTGCCCGGCGTAGCGGCGGTGGTGCAACCGGGCCAGCCGATGCAGCGTGTGGCCCTCGGGCACGGCGGCTAAGCCGGTGCGCCGGGCACCGGTGGTGTGACGTGGGTGCGCTCGTACTCGGCGAGGATGTCGATGCGCCGCTGATGACGTGGAGCTTGCGACCACGGGGTCGCCAGGAACGCATCGACGATGGCGAGCATCTCGTCCTCGGTGTGCATGCGCCCGCCGATGCCGATCAACTGCGCGTTGTTGTGCTCGCGGGCCAGTTTGGCGGTCTCGACGCTCCACGCCAGCGCGCATCGCACACCAGGCACCTTGTTGGCGGCGATCTGCTCGCCGTTACCGGAACCGCCGAGCACGATGCCCAGGCTTCCCGGATCGGCGACGGTGCGCTCCGCGGCGGCAATGCAGAAGGCCGGGTAGTCGTCCTCGGCGTCGTAGTCGTAGGCCCCGCAGTCGATGGGCTCGTGACCGACCTTCTTCAGGTGGGCAATGATGGCTTTCTTGAATTCGAAGCCGGCGTGATCGCCGCCGAGGTAGACGCGCATGGCGGTCACCTTACTCAAGTCTCAGTCGTAGGTCGGCGGCTCGGTGCGGGTCCGCTTGAGTTCCCAGAAGTGCGGGTAGGACGCCAGCGTGACCGATGCGTCCCACAGTTTGCCGGCCTCTTCCCCGCGCGGAATCCTCGACAGCACCGGGCCGAAGAAGGCGACACCGTTGATGTGGATGGTGGGAGTGCCGACGTCGGCGCCGACCGGGTCCATTCCCTCGTGGTGGCTTCTGCGCAGCGCGTCGTCGTAGGAGCGGTCGTCGGCGGCGTCCGCCAACTGTGCGGGCAGTCCGGCATCGGCCAATGACCGGGGGATCACCTGCTCGAGGTTCTTCTCCCCCTCGTTGTGAATACACGTGCCCATCGCGGTGTAGAGGGGGCCGAGCACCTCGGCGCCGTGGGCCTGCTCAGCGGCGATCGCCACCCGGACCGGGCCCCAGGCCCGCTTCATCAACTCCTGATACTGCTCGGGAAGGTCCTTGCCCTCGTTGAGCACCGCCAGGCTCATCACACGAAAGCGGACGTCGATATCGCGAACCTTCTCGACCTCGAGAATCCAGCGCGAGGTGATCCATGCCCACGGGCACAGCGGGTCGAACCAGAAGTCAGCGCGCGCCCTGGAAACAGTGTCAGTCATGCCCCAAGGATAAGTTGGGACCCGTGCTTCCCAATTTGACCCGTAATGAGGCCATCGAACGCGCGGCACTGGTGACGGTGGACCGCTACGTCATCGAACTCGACCTGACCACCGGCGAGCGGGAGTTCCGCTCGACCACCACGGTGGAGTTCGAGGCGCTCCCCGGCGCGGACACCTACATCGACCTGGTCGCCGACCGGGTGCATCGGGCGGTGCTCAACGGCCACGACATCGATGTGTCCGGCTATGACGAATCGACCGGTATCCCGCTTGCGGGGCTGGCCCAGAACAACGTTCTGGTGGTCGAGGCCGACTGCCGGTACTCCAACACCGGCGAGGGCCTGCACCGCTTCGTCGACCCGGTCGACGGGCACGTCTACCTGTACTCGCAGTTCGAGACCGCCGACGCCAAGCGGATGTTCGCCTGCTTCGACCAGCCCGACCTCAAGGCCGTCTTCGACGTCACCGTCACCGCCCCCGGGCACTGGGAAGTGGTCTCCAACGGCGCGCCGGTGTCGGCCGAGCGCAGCGGCGACAACACGGTGCACACCTTCGCGACCACGCGCAAGATGAGCACCTACCTGGTGGCGCTGGTCGCCGGGCCGTACGCGGTGTGGCGCGATGCCTACCGCGACTTGCACGGCGAGATTCCACTGGGCCTGTTCTGCCGGCAGTCGCTGGCCGAGTACATGGACGCCGATCGGCTGTTCACCGAAACCAAACAGGGTTTCGACTTCTACCACCGCAACTTCGGTGTGCCGTATGCATTCGGCAAGTACGACCAGTTGTTCGTTCCGGAGTTCAACGCCGGCGCCATGGAGAACGCCGGCGCGGTGACCTTCCTCGAGGACTACGTGTTCCGCAGCAAGGTCACCCGCGCCTCCTACGAGCGGCGCGCCGAGACGGTGCTGCACGAGATGGCGCACATGTGGTTCGGCGATCTGGTGACCATGCGGTGGTGGGATGACCTGTGGCTCAACGAGTCCTTCGCCACCTTCGCCTCGGTGCTCTGCCAGGCCGAAGCCACCGAGTACACCCAGGCCTGGACCACCTTCGCCAACGTGGAGAAGTCCTGGGCCTACCGGCAGGACCAACTGCCGTCCACCCATCCGGTGGCCGCTGACATTCCGGATCTGCACGCCGTCGAGGTCAACTTCGACGGCATCACCTACGCCAAGGGCGCCAGCGTGCTCAAGCAGTTGGTGGCTTACGTCGGCCTGGAGCACTTCCTGGCCGGCCTGCGCGACTATTTCGCCGCGC
Source organism: Mycobacterium sp. (assembly GCA_036782595.1). Taxonomy (GTDB): domain Bacteria; phylum Actinomycetota; class Actinomycetes; order Mycobacteriales; family Mycobacteriaceae; genus Mycobacterium. Next base: position 3,167 of record DAIPYT010000101.1, read on the forward strand.
ACGCCTTCGGCAACGCCACCTTCGACGATCTGCTCGGGGCACTGGAGAAGGCGTCCGGCCGTGACCTGTCCGACTGGGGCCGGCAATGGCTGAAGACCACGGGGCTGAACTCGCTACGCCCCGAATTCGACGTCGACGCCGACGGCGGCTTCACCAGGTTCGCGATCCGACAGGGCGGCGCGGCGCCGGGCGCCGGGGAGACCAGGGTGCACCGGCTGGCCGTCGGGATCTACGACGACGATGGTTCCGGCCGGCTCGTCCGGGTGCGCCGGGAGGAGCTTGACGTTGCCGGTGAGACCACCGAAGTTCCTGCGCTGCAAGGTGTTTCACGAGGGGCGTTGGTTCTGGTCAATGACGACGACCTGACCTACTGCTCGATGCGCCTGGATACCGAGTCCCTGCGGGTCGCTCTCGATCGGATCGCCGACATCGCCGAGCCGCTCCCCCGCACCCTGGTGTGGTCGGCGGCCTGGGAGATGACCCGCGACGCCGAGTTGCGGGCCCGGGACTTCGTCGCGCTGGTCTCCCGCGGCGTGCACGCCGAAACCGAGGTCGGTGTGGCGCAACGGCTGCTGTTGCAAGCCCAGACCGCGCTCAACAACTACGCCGAGCCCGGGTGGGCGGCGGCCGAGGGCTGGCCGGCCTTCGCCGACCGGTTACTGGAGTTGGCGCGCGGCGCCGAAGCGGGATCCGACCACCAGTTGGCCTTCGTCAACGCGCTGTGCACCTCAGTCCTGTCCGCTCGGCACCTGACGGTGCTGGCCGACCTGCTGACGCGCGACGCCGCTGACAGCGGGCTGCCGGGACTGCTGGTGGACACCGATCTGCGATGGCGGATCGTGACCGCACTGGCCGCCGGCGGCCAGATCGACGCCAGTACCGATGCTGGGGGCCAGGCCACCCCGTTCATCGACGCCGAACTTCAGCGCGACCCGACCGCGGCCGGGCGGCGTCACGCGGCCGCCGCGTCCGCGGCCCGCCCGCAGGCCGCCGTCAAGCACGCAGCGTGGCGGGAGGTCATCGAAGACGACACCCTGCCCAACATCACCGCGCGGTCGATCATCAGCGGGTTCGTCCATCCCGGGCAGTCCGAGGTGCTGGCGCCCTACACCAAGCAGTATTTCGACACCATCAGCCAGGTGTGGGAGCGGCGTTCAAGCGAGGTGGCCCAGACCGTGGTGGTCGGTCTGTATCCGTCCTGGGATATCAGCAGCGACGGACTGGCGGTCGCCGACTGGTTCCTCGGCGGCCTGCATGTGCCGCCGCCGCTGCGGCGACTGGTGCTCGAGGGCCGCGCCGGGGTCGAACGGGCGTTGAGAGCCCGGGCCTTCGACGCGAGCTAGGAGCAGCTCAGGAGTTCGGTCGCGAGATCGCGGCCGACATCACCCGCACCGCGCTGAGCAACCCGTCGATCAGGTTGCCCTCGCGGAATGCCGACGCCGCGGCCGACACACCCAGCGGCGCGGCGGACTCGATGCCGCGCCCACGCAGATCTGCGCCATAGGCCACCTCGATGGCGTGCTGATCGGGCGAAACTGCCAGCAGCACGGCGTTGTTCGGGGTCGGGACGTCGGCGAGAACCTCGCGGGCCCGGGCCGCCGTGTCCGCACCCAGATCGCCGATGAACACCGCGAAACGGGCCTTGGACTGCCGGCTGGCCTGGGTCAGCGCATCGTCAAGGTTGACCAGGTCCAACGATCCGAACGGATACTGGCCGGGGAGCCTGTCCGGTTCGGTGGCGATGGACAGCCGGCCGCTGGAGGTCGCCGCCCAACCGATCGGCAACGATTCCGAACCAACCCGCGCGACATGATGGCTACCAGCGCCCACTTGCGCCTCCTCCGAAAGCCGGGATCGATTCACCGTGGTGGACCGGAAGCGGCTCGTCGACGGCGGCCCACAAGATCGGCTCATGCGTCCACGGCTGCGGCAGCCGGTAGGTGACCGCACGCTTACCGGAGCGGGCATAGACAAACACGATGAAAGCGACCACCAGAAGTACCGGGAGTCCATGGAGCAGGGCTTTACTCACGGCGGAAACCGTATCGCACGTTCCGCCCTGGCGAAGAGCGGGCCGAAACCTTCTCAGCGATATTCAGGCAGCGCCTTCGCCGAGATACCGCATCCACGCCGGGTCGAGATCCTTGACTGCACTCAGCAGTCGCCAGTGCTGGCCCTTGGGGGATGTCGGTACCAGGCGCAACGTCCAGCCCAACTCGGCCAGCAGTTTGTCGGCCTTGCGGTGGTTACATGCCGAGCAGGCCGCCACGCAGTTCTCCCAGGAATGGTCCCCGCCGCGACTGCGAGGCACCACGTGGTCGACGGTGTCGGCTTTGGCGCCGCAGTAAGCACAGCGGAACCGGTCCCGGTGCATGAGGGCCGCGCGGGTCATCGGGATGCGGGCCCGGTAGGGCACCCGGACGAAGGTACGGAGCCGGATCACCGACGGCACCGTGATCACTCGGGTGGCGGAGTGGACGACCGGGCCGCTGGGGTCGTCGTGCACAACGTCGGCTTTGCCGCAGAGCAGCAGTACGACCGCCCGCCGGATCGGCAGTGCGGTCAGCGGTTCGTAGGTGGAGTTGAGCAACAGCACCCGGCGGCGTCCCCAGATCGAACTCTCCGTCGAGGTTTCGACGCGATGCAGCGCAGGGCGCGCGGCAGTCCGAACGGGCATGCTTCGTTTGCGCTGCGCCATACGTCCTCCGCAGACAGTGCACCACGGATCGGCGCCGACCGCACGCGTATTACCGCCGTGTCCACCGCTGTTCCACTCGTGTTCAATGGGGGCGTGGGCGAGACCTTCTACGACGCGGTGGGCGGAGCACAGACTTTCCGCGCGATCGTGGCGCGGTTCTACGAACTGGTCAGCGAGGACGAGGTGCTGCGTCCGCTGTATCCGGAGGAGGATCTGACCGGCGCCGAGGACCGGTTGCGGATGTTCCTCGAGCAGTACTGGGGCGGGCCGCATACCTATTCCGAACAGCGTGGCCACCCCCGCCTGCGGATGCGGCACGTCCCCTACCGAATCGGCTACCTGGAGCGCGACGCCTGGCTGCGCTGCATGCACGTCGCGGTCGCCTCGATCGACTCGGCAACCCTCGATGACGAGCACCGTCGCGAGCTGCTGGCCTACCTCGAGATGGCCGCCGACTCGATGGTGAATGCACCGTTCTGAGGATCGCGCGCCGATGACACCGTGGTGGCGCGACGCCGTGTTCTACCAGGTGTACCCGCGTTCCTTCGCCGACAGCGACGGGGACGGGGTAGGCGATCTGGGCGGGGTCATCGCCCGACTGGACTATCTGGGCCGGCTGGGTGTCGATGCGATCTGGCTCAACCCGGTCATGGTCTCCCCCATGGCCGACCACGGCTACGACGTGGCCGACCCGCGCGATGTCGATCCGTTGTTCGGCGGTCTGCCGGCACTCGATGCGCTGATCGCCGCGGCCCACGCCCGCGGGATCCGCATCACGATGGACCTGGTCCCCAACCACACCAGCTCCCAGCATCCCTGGTTCCGGGCGGCCCTGGCATCCGGGCCCGGAAGCGCCGAACGCCGGCGCTACATCTTCCGCGACGGCACCGGCCCGGGTGCGGCCGCACCGCCCAACAACTGGGTGTCGGTCTTCGGCGGTCCGGCCTGGTCGCGGGTGACCGAACCGGACGGGTCGGCCGGTCAGTGGTACCTGCACCTGTTCGACGCCGATCAGCCCGACCTGAACTGGGACAACCCCGAGGTGTTCGCCGACCTGGAGACGACTCTGCGGTTCTGGCTGGACCGCGGCGTCGACGGGTTCCGCATCGACGTCGCGCACGGGATGGCCAAGCCCGCCGACCTGCCCGATATGGCTCTGGACGAGTTGGGCATGCTCGTCGCCGGTAACGACGACCCGCGCTTCAACCACGCCGACGTGCACGACATCCACCGCGGCATCCGATCGGTGCTCGACGACTATCCGCATGCGGTGTCGATCGGCGAGATCTGGGTGTTCGACAATGCCGAGTTCGCCAAATATCTGCGGGCCGACGAGTTGCACATGGGATTCAACTTCCGCTTGGTTCGCGCCCCGTTCGAGGCGGCGCGCATCCATGACGCGATCAGCAACAGCCTGGCCGCCGCCGCGTGCGCGGGCGCCAGTCCGACCTGGACGTTGTCCAACCACGACGTCGACCGCGAGGTGACGCGATACGGCGGCGGGGCCCGCGGGTTGGCCCGGGCCCGGGCGATGGCCATGGTGATGCTGGCCTTACCCGGGGCGGTGTTCGTCTACAACGGCGAGGAACTCGGATTGCCCAGCGTCGACCTGCCCGACGAGGCACTGCAGGATCCGGTATGGCAGCGGTCCGGCCACACCGAACGCGGCCGCGACGGCTGCCGAGTCCCGATGCCGTGGCAGGGATCCGTCCCGCCGTTCGGGTTCTCGACCAACCCGCATACCTGGTTACCGATCCCCACGCAGTGGGCCGAGTTGACCGTCGAACGGCAACTCGCCGAACCGGACTCGACGCTGAACTTCTTCGGTGAACTGATCAGTCTGCGGCGCAGCGCTTTCCGGTTCGACGCCAACGACGTCGAATGGGTTCGGCTGGAAAAGCAGCTGTTGTCCTTCCATTCCGGTGGCGTGCTGTGCGTGCTCAACACCGGCAACCGCGCCGTGCCATTGGACGGCGGGCAGCTGCTCGCCAGCAGCGCGGCATTGTCCGGAGGCCGGCTGCCTCCAGACTCCGCCGCTTGGCTGGCGTCCTGACCTCTCAGGTCAGAACACCTAGGCCAGGAGCCCCTCGAGCTCCATCTGGCGCAACCTCTTACGGTCGGGCTTGCCCACCGAGGTGACCGGCAGTTCGGCGAGGAAGGCGACCTCCCTGGGCACCTTGTAGCCGGAGAGGCTTTCCTTGCAGAACGCCCGCACCTCGTCGACGGTCATCTCCTCGCCCGGCTTGAGCACCAGGGTCAGTTTGAGGCTCTCGCCGCGCTTCTCGTCGGGGATGCCGAATGAGCAGGCCTGCATCACCTTCGGGTGGGTGTACATCAACTCGTCGATCTCCCGCGGATAGACGTTGAAGCCGCTGGACAGGATCATGTCCTTCTTGCGGTCGACGATGAAGATGTGGCCGTCTTCGTCCATGACGGCGATATCCCCGGTGAGCAGCCAACCGTCCCGGAACGTCTTCTCGGTCTCGGCGGGGTTGTTCCAGTACTCGCGCATCACGGTCGGGCCCTTACAGAGCAGCTCGCCGGGCTCGCCAAGGGGCATGTCTTTCTCGGGGTCATCGAGGTCGACGATGCGGACATCGTTGTCCGGGAACGGGATTCCGACGCCACCCGGTTTGCGAACGGTGAACAGCGGGTTGGCCGTGACGATGTTGGAGGTCTCCGACATCCCGTAGCCCTCGAAGATCAGCGCACCGGAGAGTTCCTCGAAGGTCTTCATCGCTTCCAGCGGCAGCGGCGCCGACCCCGAGACGACCGCCTTGACCGAGCCGATCTTGGAGGTGGCGATGTCGGGGTGCTGGTTGAGGCCGATGATCATGGCGGGCACGGCCGGGAACAGGTTGGGCTCGTGCTTGTTGATCGCCTCCAGCACGTTGTCGACACTGGGCTGGGGAACCATGATGATCGTCCCACCACTGATGTGGTTGGCGTTGACATTCATATTGAAGCCGTAGATGTGGTAGATCGGGACCGCAGCCAGGGCGCGCAGCGGTTCGTCCTTGTCGATCAGCGGTGCCATCCAGTAGTTCTCCTGGTAGGCGATCGAGACCAGGTTGTCGTTGGTCAGCACGCAGCCTTTGGACAGCCCGGTGGTGCCCCCGGTGTACTGCAGCATCAGCACGTCGGAGCCGTGGACGGCGGTGTCGGGCTCGGAGTCCGCGGCCGCGCCGACGAGTTCGTTGAAGTCGTGGACGCCGGGTCCGGTCTCGACCTCGGATGTCACCGAGGGAATCTGGAAGGTGATGACGTTGCGCAGCGGGGTGTCTTTGGCATTGAGGACGTCGATCGGCGCCTTGGAGAACGCGGCGAGCACGATCACGGTTTCCGCGCCGCTGTCGTTGATGTAGTGGTGCACCTCGGGGCCGGCCGCGAGCGGGTTGATAGGCACGACGATGGCCCCGAGTTTGGCGCAGGCCTGGAACGCGATGACGTACTGCGGGACGTTGGGCGACATGATCGCGACGCGATCGCCCTTCTTCACGCCGAGTGTCACCATCGCGTTGGCCGCCTTGCGCGCCATCATGTTGACCAGCCCATAGGGCAGTTTCATGTCGTTGATGATCAGGTAGTCGCGGTCGGGGTTCTTCTCGGCGCAACTGTTGAACATCTGCTTGATCGACAACGGCGGATAGATGACCGAGTACGGCACTCCCTTGTCATAGAGCTTGAACCACGGCTTGTCTTTATTGACCATGCGGCTAGATTCGCACCAGATGCCGGTTCTCGGGGACAAACTGTGAAATTCAGCCCAGCAGCAGCGCAGGGTCGCCACGCCGGCGGAACACCGACCCGAATCTCGCGTCGATGCGCAGCCAGGCCGGGTGGAACCGCACCCGCACCACCTCCCCCGCGGCATCGGAGATGAAACCCATCGCGGTCAGTGCCATGACGCATCGCATCGGTACTGCGACGGACTGCCTGCCCGCACTGACCTCCAGCACGTCCTGATCAAGCAACGAGGCCGGGGGCCCCTGCGGACCGGCATATTCCCGCGCCAGTTCCGCGCCCTGACGGGTGAGGTCGATCAGCGCCGCAGCCGGCACGTCGTCGAGGTGGATGAAGCCGGTCTCCGGCGGCAACGTCGTCCGCCAGGACGAGTCCATCGAGTAGCCGGCGTCACACCGGCCAGCCGCGTCCGGCGACAGCAGTCCGGCGCGAAGTATCTGAGCGCTGCAGGTGATGTCGGACGGATCCACCTCGCCTGCCACCGCCCGCACCGCCAGCACGTCGAAACCGGTTGCCGCCCAGGCGCCTACGAAGCCGTCCGCACGGGTGCGCAGGCGGATCGCCGCCGCGTCATCGAGTCGCAGTACACGATCGACGAAGGCGAGGAGGTCGCCGTGCTGCGCGGGGTCGGGCATGCACAGGCTGGTCATCGCAGCCAGCGTTGCAGGTACTCCCGATGCGTCGGCGACAGCCGCACCAGCCGTTGCTCTTCGATGTGCACGGCCGCCAGCTGGGTCTCAGCGATCACCGCGGGCTTTGAAGTCGGCTCGGCTCCAACCGACCGCACCTCATATCCCAGGGTGAAGTCCACTGCCCGCAGTCGCTTGGTCCACATGGTGACCTGCAACGGCGAATCAACAAGTCGCAGTTGGCCTTTGTAGAGCACCCGAACCTCATGGATCAGCAGGCCGATGGTTTTGACATCCTCGGCGAACGGCTCCCGCAGGAAGTCGACTCGCGCCTCCTCGAGGAGCGTCACCATGGTGCCGTGGTTGATGTGCTGGTACATGTCGATATCCGACCAGCGCACGCGCACGCCGGTGGTGAATCCCGCCTGCTCAGGCACTGGTACCCGCCCCGCTCGTCCGCGTCATGCTGCGGATCTGCCGGGCTGCTACCGAGAGTGTGGCCAGATCCCGCGCGTCGGTGGCGTAGATCTCGTTCAGGGTGCGGTGCGCACGGCTGACCCGCGAACCGTTGGTCTGCTCCCACTCGGCGATCTTCTCCTCGCCGGTCTCACCGGGTTCCCCGACGGTCAGGACGTCGAAGCACAGCGCCCGCAGCGAGCCGTAGATATCGTCGCGAATCGCCAAGCGGGCCA